>NZ_CP019084.1 GCF_001956985.1 Paludisphaera borealis | reverse complement strand
GGAGATACGATTATGAGTGCTTTTATATGCAATGACTCGCACGTCACCGCTTTGGCCGTCTACGCTGCCCGTAACCGCATCCTTGGCTATCAAGATGCCCTAGCCATCGGCCAGATGCTGCATGCCGAAAACGTCGCCAGCGTCAACTTCCGCTACCAAGAGGCGACAACGCCCGATTTCCGGCTCTGCGAATGGGCGGCGTTCCATCCTTTTTCCCGCGTGCAGATGGTCAAAGCCGCCAGCTGCCTCGATTACCAGTCCTGCGAGCATCCGGGTTGGAAGGCAAGCGATGCGTGCAAGTTACTGGCGGCGATCATCGCCGGTGAAGGCCATGGAATGCCGGGCTACGAGGAAGCCCAGTGGGAAATCACGCCACGCGAAACAGCGGCATAGGGGGGAGATTCACCATGGAAACCTGCCCCAACCTACGCGACGCCGACATCGTGGTTTTCCGCCGGTTCGCCGACGGCGGCGTCATCGCCCTGTTTCCCTACCTGCCCGCCGAATGCCTGCACGCCCGGTTTTGCCAGTCCTACATGCGAATCGGCCAGCACGGCGCCGCCGACCCGGCCATCGTCTACGACACACTGCCCGCCAAACCGCATGAATACGCCGCACTGAAAGCGGAACTTGAGCAGATCGGCTACCGGCTGGCAGTTCGCAGCCGCATGCCCGGCGACGCCTACGCACGCCGCAAGGCGAGCCTGCACCCGGCTGGCAGCATGGCATAGGCTTGCCGCCGCATTGGAAGCCCGTAGAGGGGCGTCAGCCGCTCGGGCTGCTTCCCCCTTTGCTGTGGCCGTTCCCATGCTTCCGCGGCTTTCTAACGCGTTTTAGGCTATCTGCCGTAGTAAGCGTCGGCAGATCCTCCATGATTATCTGCGGCAAGCTATTCGCTTCACGAGGGTCGTGGTCGTATTCAGCTTTCCGGCGGATAAGCGTCCTGATCGCTGCCCGAACCCAGATTTTTTCATCGTGACTTAACGCCTCACGCTTGGCATCCGCGTGGAGTTTCCTTGCCTCTTCAAGGCTTCCATATGTCGAAACAATCGTTCCAAGGGCGTCAAACACGTCGATGTGAATGTTGTATTTATCTACTGCCTTATTCCGTGAGCTGTTCTCGCTGCCAACTGCCGCCGCTCCTTCCATCAAGCTCAGGCAGGCATATCCGGTGGAAAGCAGCTGCGTCTCATCTCGCCAAACGGCACGCTCGTAACGCCGGAACATCGCCTCTACGTCCTCAGACGCCCTGAAACGCTTAGGCGGTTGCGGGTATTCCTGAAACACCGGAGGCCCGCAAGTGCCCGTTCCTGAAACGATGATCGGCCCGATCACTAGGCTGCCCGTCGCAACGTTATGCCCTTCCGGCCAAATGTGGAGGTCTTTTACTACGGCCCCCGCCTCATCATATATAAATCGGAGCCACATGTGTTCTCGTTGCAAAGCCGCGTCCAGCTGCCACGCTTCCAAATCGGGTTCGACGCGATTCCTTGCCGATTGAATGGTTGCGTGGTGCTCCTTCATGTCGATCACTAAAACGTCGTTTTCCAGACACATCCGATACGCTTCCGTCTCGTGAATAAGGGGCGGCGGATTCTCAATCCGGCCATAGGTCTGATCCACTTCCAACTTGTAGCGTAGCGTTTCGACGTGCGGATCTTTCATGCGTCGCAACTCCCATAAGGATCTACTGCCAGCGTCGGCTTCGATTCGGTTACTCGAAGCATCATAACCTGCCACCCTATGCCGCCCGAGGTCAATCTGGCCATCCCGGCTGACGCCGTCGCGTGCTTTCGTGGTACGCATCCGCTCCCGCCCTTCGGGCCTTTCAGCACTTTCGCCCGCTGATGGAAGAAGAGGGGGGATTCCCCCCGTGCCTTCAAGCCCGGCGTTGCGGTTTCCCCCCAGCCTTCCGCACCAAAGGTTTGTGCAGGCCGGTGCCCCCCGCAACCCCGGGCTTGACCGCACTTCCCCCCTTCAAAGTCTGGCCTTCGTCCCGGTTGAGCGGCGAGCACGCTCAACCGAGCCTTCATCCATTTCAAACGGAGCCAGACCCATGCAAAACGAAAGAATCGACATTTACGCCCGCGTCACCAACGCCATCGTCGCCGAACTGGAGAAAGGCGTCAGGCCATGGCACAAGCCGTGGAATGCGGAGCATGCCGCAGGCCGCATCACCCGCCCGCTTCGTGCCAGCGGCGAGCCGTACAAGGGCGTCAACGTGCTGATGCTGTGGATGGCCGCCGAGGCACAGGGCTTTGCCGCCCCCATCTGGATGACCTTCAAGCAGGCCAAGGCCGCAGGCGGCGGCGTCAAAGCCGGCTCGAAAGGCTCGCTGGTCGTCTACGCCGACCGCATCCGCAAAACCGATGCAGGCGAAGACGGCGAGGAAACCGAACGCGACATCTTTTTTATGAAGGGATACACCGTCTTTAATGTCGAGCAGATCGACGGGCTGCCCGAGCATTTCCACGCCGCAGCCGCCCCGCAGCTCGACCCGGTGGAGCGTATCGCATCGGCAGACCTGTTTTTCGCCAACACGCTGGCCGACATCCGCCATGGCGGTAACCAAGCCTATTACGCGGGCGAGGCCGATTACGTGCAGATGCCGCCTTTCGTGTCGTTCAGCGACGCCGAAAGCTACTGCTCGACCCTCGCCCATGAGCTTACCCACTGGACGAAGCACCCCAGCCGCTTGAACCGGGAATTCGGGCGGAAGCAATTCGGCGACGCAGGCTATGCCCGCGAGGAGCTGGTGGCCGAAATCGGCGCCGCCTTCCTGTGCTGCGATTTGGGGCTGGCCGCCGAACCGCGTGCCGACCATGCCAGCTACCTCGACCACTGGCTGAAGGTTCTCAAAGAGGACAAGCGGGCGATCTTCCAAGCCGCCGCCCACGCCCAGAAGGCCGCCGACTTCCTGCACGGACTTCAGCCGCCCTCGAACGACTCATGAGGGACGGACGAGGCCACGCAGAGAGGAGCCGCCACACCATGGCGGCTTTTTTCTTTTCCATCAGGTCACATACGGAAACTATCCACCGATTACAGGCACTACGGATCGAGCCGAGGGACGTGAGGCTCCTCCCGAGGCCTGTAGTGCCTGTAATTGCCATCAGCGAATTACCATGCTAACGCTTGGCGATGGCTTACATCCGTCTCATCCGCTCGCGGCAAACGCTCAGCTACTATCTGGTCGAAAACACCCGCGACCCGAATGGCCAGCCACGCCAACGCAAGCTGTGCTACCTCGGCCGCGTGGAAGACGGCACCGACACGCTGGAAAAAGCCCTTGCCCACTGGAAGCAGGTGAAACAGGAACTCGCTCGGGAGTTTCGCACCGCGAAATCCGCCCGCAAGCCGGTGCTTAAACGCAAGCAGGCGGCGGTTGCCGCCCGCACCGGCCTGCTTGCCGAACTGATCCAGATCGAAGCCGCCGCCCAGGAAGCCAAACGCAAGCACGGGGAGGAGGCCGTGCATTGGGAGGCCATCGAGCAGCTGTACTGGGAGCCGACTGCCGAGAATTTCAAGGCGGCCAAGCGTGCTTACCGGCAGCTGGCGATGCGTCTGCATCCCGACCAAGGCGGCAGCCACGAGGCGTTTATCAAGCTGCAAGCGGCTTACGAGCGTGCGGAAAAGCAGTGGCAGTGGCTTGCTGCCTGATGCCGTCCCACCCTACGGCACCGGCGGAGATTGAGGGCAAGTTATCCCCATGGGGCCGGAGCTTACCCCGGATTGCGTAGGCCACTTGGGGGTAACTTGCCCGCTGGCGGGAAGCGTCAGGTTTTCCGCTTCCCGCTGTCGCGGTCGATCAGGAACGAGGAAATGCGGGTGATGACCACGTCGGAATCCTTGGTCATGAAAATGCCTTCCGGCTGCTCCCACAGCCACGGGATCGACGCTTCGCTGACCAGCGTGTGCACCGCCTCTAAATTACGTCCCTCGACCACGATATCGGTCACCACCGCTTCGACGAAACGCAGCACCAGCACCGGGCCGTCGCCGGGCTTGCCGCCCGGCTTCCAGCTCACACGCCGCAAATCGCTGAAGGCGTAGCCTTCGCTCCAGCCCAGCCTATCCACGAAATGCAGCATCTTCGGATCGACGCCCAGCCGGTGCCGCGACAGCGGCTTGGCATGTGCCCGGTAATCCTCGCCCAGCCGGGGCAGCGGCTCGGCGTAAATCGACTGCTCCATCTGGTCGATGCCCAACGCCGATGCCGCAGGCGAGGCGGATGGCGTGTAGGATTCCGCCAGATCGCCGGGCGAGGTACGCGGGCGGATCTGGGCAACTTTGAATTTCGAGAGCACGTCACCGTCCATACGCCACCCGCCTTTCTTCCCGCTCACGCGGCGGCTCAATCACCGGTTGCCGCTGCGTGCGGAATGCCAGCCGCCTGCGTTCGTCGTCATCCTGCCGCCAGTCACGCGGCCGGGCGTCCGGCGGCGCCTGCCGCTCGATATCCAGTGCCGCCAGCTTCTGGCTCGATTTCTGGATGGCCTGCCGCACCGCTTCTTTGGAATCGGTATATAAGGATAATTTCTCCTTACCCCGGCTGGCCGAGACGTACATCTGCTCTTGGTTGACCGCGGGCAGCGATTCCGCCGCCATGGCCAGAATCACCCGCTGCACGGTCTGCCCCTGTGAACCGAAGCTGGTTTCGACGAAACCGCTTCGGAATAACCCGGCATCGGCGGCGATTACTTGCCCGTCATCGAGGCGGATATCGCCTTTGGGCGTAAATCCGGCGATGCTGGCGGCGTCGCCGTTTTTGAACGCCTTCGCACCCTTTTTCAGGGGTGCCACCGTGCCGGTGAAGCGGATGCGGTCGCCTTCGGCGAGCATCACGCTTTGCGGCCGGTAGAGTGAAAACCGCCCCGCTTGGCCAAGCGGCACGGCGTTGGGGTCGGTGACCGCCAGACGCTGGCCTTTGACATAACCGCCCTTGGCGTTTTGGTGGAACAGGAGGACATCGCCCGCCCGGTACGTGCTGGCTTGGCCACGCTCCGCTTCGCTGGCGTTGACCTGCACCAACCGCCTAAATTCCTTCTCCTCGCTGCTCAGCAGCCCGGCATCTTTCAGCTGGGAGCGGATGGCCTGCGTCACCGCCAACGCCTCGGCGTGGGTCGGGCTTACCACCAGCACCGAGGCGTGGTCTTTGGCCGCCTGCACATATTCGGCGGCGATGGCGTCGCAGCGTTCCGCTGCGTCGCCGATTTCCTGCACCCACTGCTTTTTGTCCAACGCGTCGAAGCCATCGACCGTCCTGCCTTCGCTCAGCGACTGCACCGCCTGCAGGTAGCCCGTATCCTGCTGCCGCATGATGCCGGTGAGGCGATGCGGCGTGATTCCGGCATGCTGCTCCAGCAGCCGCATGAACGCCCCTCTTGGAACAGCACCGTGTTGCAAACCGTCCCCGACAAAAATGAGCTTGAGGTCGAATTTTTCGGCGATCTGGAAGAGCTTGACCGCGTCTTTATGCCCGAGCATCGACGATTCATCGATGACGACGCGGCCGCCACGGGCGGCTTCCTGCATCCTTGCGTCAAGCAGGAAATGGGCAACCGTCTTCGCCTCGAAGCCATCGTCAATCAGCACCTTGGCCGCTTTGGCGGTGGTGGCGAGATACGTGCCGTGCTGCCCGGCACGGCTCAGCCCTTCCTCGAATTTAGCGAGCGAATAGGATTTGCCCGCACCGGCTGGCCCCACCAGCTCCTCGACGCGGTTGGCCGATTCCAGCAACCCACGCGTCACCTGCCACTGCTCATCGGTCAGCGTGGTGCCACCTTCCAGCGTGCGGGCAAGCCCGGCATCGACGCCGACAGGGCAGGCGTTGCCGCGTCCGCGTGCCGCCTGCCGCACGATATACCGCTCCTCAGCCTGCAAGGCTTCGGTGGTGGCCATCAGCCGCCCGTCGATGTTCTGGGTGATGACGCCGTGCCGGGGCAGCTCGGCGGCGATCTGCTCGGGCAGCACATGCCCCAGCCCGTGCAGCAGGGCAACCCGCTTCAGCTCACGCTCAGGGAAGGCCGAAAGCTGCTCGCTGAGGTGGGCAATGGCGAATTCCACCGCCTCGGCGGCGGTGACCACGCGGCTGCCCGGCATCTCTTTCCCGTGCACGCGTGCCAGAGCATTGCGTTCACCGTCGCTCAGCTGGTCATCCCACGCTTTCCGCAGCTGGTCTTGCGTCAGCTCCTTCTGCTTGCCCGCCCGCGTCGTCGCCCCCAGCTGGGATTTGCGGGCATCGTCGGTGATGCCCAGCTCCTCGGCCAGCTGCTCCACTTGCCCTGTGCGTTTGCTGAAGGTGGAAATCGTCGCCTGAGGCACGCCGACGATTTCCCATTCCTTCCCGCCCTTGCGATCTATCGCGTATCCCGCTGACTCCAGCTTGTGGGCAAGCCGGGCGTAGAAGGCGGCGGCGTAATATTCGCCGTCGCGTTTGATGTAGGCGAATTGCCCGGCCTTGACCCGGCCTTCCTCCAAATCTTCCGTTGCGTTGAAGCAGAAGACGTGTCTATGCCATTGCATGTCGGGCGGCACGTTGTCGTTGGCGGCACCGAATGGCGAATTGTCGTTGGCCGCCCCGCTCCTGCCCACCGGGCGGGAAGTCGAATGGTCGAAATACGCCCAGAGCATGTTTCCCGTCTGCCGGTCGTGGACGGCTCCATCCTGCCGCACCCGCGTCTGCATGTCGCTTTCGACCTCGAGCATGGTTTCATCGACGGAATCGCTGAACATCAGCCGAAGGTTCCGCTGCTCTTCCGGGTCGGCCAGTGCCTGCACGATGCTGAAGCTCTTCGGCCCGGAAAACACCATGTCGTAGCCCACCCGGCGGAAGACGTTGGTTCGCGGCGTGAAGGATTCCCCGGTGAACGGGTGCAGGTTGTCGCACAATCGCTCGAAGCTGGCCTTATCGACGACGCCCGACAGCCCCAACCGCTTGGCCAGATCACCACCCCAGAGGCCAATCGTCTCTTGTCCCTCGGTGTAGTAATCCGCAACGTCGAAATATTTTTTCACTTGTGCGGAGGAGGTGGCGGCGTAGATCGTCAGCATGCGATAGCCCCCAGAAGGCACTTACCATATGTGGTGAATCATATGATCGTCTACCACCATGGCAAGGGGGTGTCGCATAAAATTCACATAAATGTAAGTCTAATTGAAGTGACAGGCATCTCCCCTTAGGGGTGCCCCCCAAGGAAGCGGCCTCGCTTTCCCGTGAAATCGGCGTAGGAAGGCGGCACCGGAGCCTGCCCGTGAGTTGGACGACTGACATGCGGAAGCATTTAACGCTTGTGAATCGAGAACTGATTAACGCCGGACGCACGGAGCGTATTCATTGACGCATCGGCACATCTGCTCTACCGTCCGCCCATGACCCAGCACGATGCCAAAACCAACGGCCATGCGGCCAAGCTCAAGGGGCGGGAAGCACGCCCGGGGGGCAGGCTGGAAACGCTCGGCCAGGCCGAGGAACGCGAGGTGCTGAAGGCGTGGAAATCGGCTGGCGATGGCATGGACGGCCCGAGGAGCGGTGTGCCGGCAACGCCCGACGATCAGGTTGCCCACCAGTTGGTAGAAGCCGCAGGGCAGGCTATCGAACGCGGCCAGAAGCAGAAAGGCATCAACATCCTGAAGCTGGTGGTACGCGACTACCGCGAATCAAAGGAAGCGGCGTTAGCCCGTGCCGCCCTCGACCAGCTGGAGAAGGGCAAGGGCCGCTGACTGCTTAGGCCGGTTGCTCTACTCTCAGGTGTCGAAGAGCTTACCTTGCTGACGGTCATCTGCTGCTGGCAAATATTCCCCAGGCTCGACCGTCACGGGCTCGCCAACGATAAATTCCACCTGGACGCTCCGCCCGGCTTTCAAATCTTCCACCTGTTCGCTCGAAATTTCGAACTTGTCGTCCCCCAGCTCCTTGTAAGCAAGCTCGAAATCCCACCCGCCTGTCTTTAGAAGCCTCCCACCCAGGCTGATATGGTTCCAGGACCCAGGGAATTGGGTTTCGCGGAATCGGGCGATACCGCGAAAGGTTTGGCCACGGCAAGTGAAGTAAACGGGCACCTCGGACACTTCGCTCATCTTGCATCTCCTCGGCCATGAAAGGCCCGTGGGGGTCGTAGTCTCGATCGGATACCGCGTGCCATCCTCGCCTTTCATTCCTGACCGATGCAGTCGTCGGTGATGAAAGGAGCAGCCTGTTTGACCACCGGCGGCAAACCAGGGCCGATTACAGGCTGCATGGACGCTTCCTTACCGGCGAGATCGGCGTTGAGTGCGAGCAGGAACGAAAGCACTGCATCCCTTGCTTTCATACCGTAAGCTGCTCGCACGGCCGTATCCAACTTATCCTGAGCCGTCTTCAGCGGATTATGTCCGGGAAGATCAAGCGTCCGGTAAAGCTCACGCAGGCTCCATTCATTTTCAGCCATTGCCTGGCGATGGAACTGGCGTAGTGACAACGACGCCTTGGCGACATCTTTTGCCTGCTGAAGGGTTGGCGACTGAGGCCATGGAAAGGAATCGAAAACCGTATCCGAGGTGTAGCGGAAATCTCCCTTCAGCGTCGAACAGCGTGCCATGAACCACGCCCAGTGAATCCCGGATTGCAAAATCCCATACGAATAATCATCTGCCAGCGTGAACACCTGAAGAGCGTCGCTGGGCCGAATCGACTTTGAGACGAACTGGAAGATGGGCCGTTTCGTGACGCGTGCACATGCGATGTATCGCGGCATCGATGCGATTTTCGCCGTCAGCTCGGGGCGAGGATACGACAGCAACCACCAGCGGTTCAGAAAATTCTGATGATGCTGATTCAGTTTGGCCTTCGGATTCTCCTTCGCCGCCTCCTCGTTCCGGGCTGTTTCTTTCGCCGCCGCCTGTTGGCGGGTGGGCAGCACACTCGATTTGAGCCGACTGAAAAGCGTATCGTAGCGGCTGGCGGCCAGCATGTTCCGTGGCTGGAAATCGATAACGAACCTTTGCGGTGCGGGCGGATTGTGCGATAGGAGATCATCACCCGTCAGGTAAGGGAACAGAACGCCCACATCGGCCTTTCCGCACTTGATCATGGCAGATGCTTCCTCGATCGTAAGCAAAAACCCTTCGTGGCCGTGCGTCTGCCCTTGGTAGCATGCACCTGATTCGATATTAACCCTAAGCCGCTGGGCCTCGGTCACGTCCAGCGATACCGACAATGCCGGGCCGATCCGCTCAACCTCGAATACTTCCCACGGGCTTTCCCGCAAATCGCCCGCTTGGGTAAAAATCTTCTTCTTGCCCGGCTGCTCGCCTTTGACCCAGTTAGCAATCGACACATGCACAACCGCATCACCCGACCATACCTGCGTTGAGACGGCTTCAGTAATCGTGCCCCCATGGGCGACGATGTAATCCAAGCCGCCTTCGCGGGAATAGTTTTGGCGAATCGTGTTGGTGCCGACCAATCCTGCGTGCCCGCCAGGCGGTAGCTCATCATGGGAACGCCGAAACCAGTAGACGCAGTAATCCGCCCGTCCGGGCACATCCGGGTAACGCTTCCTCAGCCGGTTCAGATAAGCAGGGCCGTATTCCTGCTGCATTTTGTTTTTCGACTGGTACGGCGGATTCCCGATGATGGCTTGGGCTTTTGGCCATGACGCAAACAACGCATCAGCACATATAATATTCGCATCCAAGTTGTCCAGCGGCAGGGCTTCGTCGAATTCGATTGGCAAGTCAAGCTGCTCCGTGTCGATCCAAGCCCGGCTGTCGTCGATAGCCAGCTCCTTCGCCAGCATCAAGGTAACCTTGGCCAGCTCGACACCGAATTCGTCTTTCTCGATACCGAACAGCTGCTTGGTGCTGACCATCGAGCTAGTGCCGACCGCCTCGCGGGAACGGCGCCCGAATTTGGCATGAACCTTCGCCATCAGGGTCAGCTCTAACCGTTTCAGCTCCCGGTAGGCGACGTACAGGAAGTTGCCGCTGCCGCAGGCCGGGTCGAGAATGTGGAATCTCCGCAGCTCGGCCAGCAGGTTTCGGAGGTCTTTGAGCGAATCCGCCGCTTCAATTCGCTCCCGCCATGGCCGCACGATCGTGGGCAGCACGACCTTTTGAATGTCGGCTTCGCTTGTGAAATGGGCACCGAAGGCGTGCCGCTTCACCTTGCCCATGCTGCTTTGAAACAGCGTACCGAAGATGGGCGGCTGCACCTTGCTCCAGTTTTCCGCCGAGGCGTCGAGGAGCAGGTCGATTTCCTCCGGCGTCAGCTCGATGGGGTTGATCGTCTGGAAAACGCCCCCGTTGAAATACCTGACGTTCTTGAACCGCCCGCCGCGTGCCGGATGCTCGCTGTTCATCTGGCGGAAGAGGCCGCCGACCAGGTCGTAGGTGCTTTCGCCGCCCTTGCAATCGGCAAGCAGTTCGGAGAATAAGCCACGCGGCAGCAGCTCGGCGTCTTCGGAGAACATGGCCACGACGCATTGCAAAGCGAAGCGTTGGGCTTGCTCCCTGTCCTCGCCGCGGCCGACCAGCGAGTTGAAGACGGCGGCAACCTTGTCCGCCGCCGCCCGCGTCACATCGACGCGATTGTTGCCGAACTGAGGTTTTTTCTCGATCGGATACAGGAAATTGAAGGCCGTAGACCGGTGCGGCAGATCAGCGATGGCGACCCTATCCACTGGGTCGTTGAGCTGAAGGTCGAAGTCGTAAATCCAGAATTCGTCAAAATTACATAGGACAACATATTTAGGTCTATGCGGCACGAGGTCGAGCCAGTATTCAAAGGCTTGGGAGTAGTGCCGCTGGAGCTTTTCGCCACGCTTCTTCATCTCGATCAGCAGCCGTGGCCGCCAGAGCAGGTCGGCGAATCTGGTGCTCTTGCCCGCACCCTTCACCCGGTATTCGAGCGTGGCGCCTGCCTCTTTGTACCCCGCATGGCCGAAAGCCTTGAACAGCCGATCGCAGAATACCTGAGCTTCGCCTTTTTCGTCGCCGCTCAACGTCTTGGCGTAATCGACGAACTGGCGAATTGGATCGGCGGCGGCTGTCATTGACGGTTACCCAAAGGCTTTGCGGATGAAAGGGTTTAGATTCGGTTAATCTTGCTCCCACATCAAGCTCTTCCTGTCAACCCGACCGATTTAGAGCCTGGCCTGCCCGCAATTCTCCCGCTGCCCGCATCTGCGGCACTGGCCGGGGAAGGGGTTGACCTGTATCGGCACGCCCGGATTCGCCCTTGCCGCCCGCAGCTGCCCGGCCAGCTCCATCACCCAGCCCCTCATCTCGGCGGTGTTTTCGATCAGGTGCCGGTTGCCGTCGCCGGTGACGATGAAGCCGTGCGGCGGCCGCACGCGCAGCTGATCCTCGATCAGCAGGAAGTAAACGCCCAGCTGTGCCACATGCGAAGGGCTTGGTTTTCTGGCGGATTTCCACTCTTCCGGGATGAGGGTGCCATCGGTTTGCACCATGCGGTCGGGACGGCCCGTTAGCCTTAAGCGGCGTGAGGTGAGCGTCACCCTATCCAGCGAAACTGTTTTGCCGCCGCTCAACCCCCGGCGGCGCCTCATGTTTCGGCCCAGCAGCATCAGCAGCATGCCCAGGAGCAACGCTGCGGCGGCGGTGCCCAGCAGCCAGAAGGGCAGGCTAGTCATCGCCACCCCCACAGCAGGAGAACGCCCGCCACGGCCAACGCGATGGCTGCCGCCGCCAGCCGCCGCCCCAGGTTGATCGAACCGCCAGCGATCTGCTCGGCAACCGCCTTGCGGTCATGATGCCTTTCGCCAGCTTTACGCTCCGCTTGGTTGGTCGGAGCCAGCCCCAACGCCTGTTCCAACCGCCACTGCTCCGGGCAGTAGACGAAGCTGGCGAGTTCCGCCGCCGAAATCAGGTCGTCCGGCCTTCTCCGCTTCCAATTCTGTCGCATGCCGCTTGGCTCCTTTCGGCATCCACTTTACCTGCTGCATGGCCAAACGTATACTGTTCGCCGGTTCACCCAGATTTACCGGCCATAGCCGAGGCTTGCCATGACGCCACTGGAACAGCTCTTCCGGCTAGAGATCGAGTTCCACCGCCGCCTACGCGTCGAAGCACCCGGTACTGGCGACGCAAGCAGCCTGCATACCAGCTACGCCCTGCAGGCAGGCTACGAGCCGCTTCTAGCGGCCACAGGCCGCATGACCGGCCCGGAGCTTAAGGCGTTGAAAGACCGGATGCTGATGGCGGGCGATGCCCGCGACGTAATGGCCGCCAGCGATTCGCTGCACCATCTGCTTGGCGTTTCGCCGCTCGACAGCCGATGAAAACGGCTGAGGCTGCTTTCAACTCGATGGCACGTTGAAAACGCAGACCGTCAGATAGAATTCACGATTTTTATCGCCATTTTGATGGAACAGGTAGCGGAACTGCGTATCTGTCATCTGGCCGGGCTTTTCCTGCTTGAAATTCGGGTGAGCCTTAACCAGCCCCGGAATCTGCTCCAGGACGTTACTCATGTCCTTGTTCCGGTTAAAGAGCAGGATCGCCGTTTTCGTATCCCGCCATGACGTGTAGCCGAGCAGCTGATCGATGCATTCGGGAAAGGCGCCCGGGCCGGTCCAGAATTTGCATTCCGCAATGAACACATTGCGATCTTTTTCTTTGATCAGAATATCTGTCTTTCCCGATTGATTGAACGTTTCCCCGGTAGCTCCATCGTAGTGCCCGTTAAGCTGCACCAGGAAATGCGTGCGTAACGCCTCTTCGTTCATGTTGGCAAATGCCGACGGGCTCCGCTCAAGCACAAGCGACATATTTTGGATTACGCTCAATATGTGTTCGTATTCTTCCATTGGCCAGGCCGGTTCCGGCTGGAATGAGCCTTTGGGCACCACGGGCCGCTCGATACGCGGCTTTCGCTTGATCGCAGGCACGGCGTAGGTTTGCGAGGCGGATTCACGGCGGCGGACGGGGATGTTTAACCCCGCCACCAGGTTCATTTGCTCCAACAGCAGTTGCTTGCGAGATGTGACCGCCTGCCTTACGTGGGATGGCAGCTGATGGTTGTACTCGGCCACATCCTTCTGAATTTGGGCTACGTTGCTTTGCAAATAACCGACATCCTGATTGATGTTATTTTCCAACCTGTCCTTGTCATTACTTGTAACTTCATATCTTAATTGAACTTCGTTATGCGTCACCTGGGCCGAACAATGCCGCGTCGAATAGCTGGATGGCCGCAACTGGAAAAGCTGGGCGTCGCCCTCGAAGGGAATGCTCAGGACCAGCAGTTGGGCCGGAACCTGAAAAACCCTGCCGTCATTCCACATACTGGGCCGCGAGACCTGGATCGGCCGATCATCCGAAATCTCTTTCGCATCGACGTTCATCACCGGCGGCTGGACAGAATATCTATCAACTAGGTAATTACATAAATCCTCTTCACTCATCTTGAGAATTTCATCACGATTCATCGCTATGACTTCTTCCGACATGCGGCGTTGCCGCTGTAGAAGAAAATCGTACAACCTTTCGGTGTTGAACAGGTAATCCGATCGTGATGACATCAGGCCATTCCTTATCTTGAGGAAGCGTCAGCTATCCTATCCATTTGTCCCCTATTTTACCACATGCATGCAGCCTTCTGCCAAGCCCGCATTTTGCCAGATGAAAAAATGGTTGCCACCGGCCCCCAGGAGGTGCAAGCTTTAGCCTCACCCAGAAAACCAGCACCCGAATGCAGCCCGCCGTTACACTCACCCTCATTACGCCCAGCTTCGACACGCAGCTATCCCGCCCACTGCTGGCGTTCCGCATGCCCGCAGGCTTTCCGTCGCCTGCCGACGACTACCTGGAAGCCCGGATCGACCTCAACAAGGCCCTGATCGATCATCCCGCCGCCACGTTCTTCTTCCGCGTTTCTGGCGATTCGATGACCGGCGCCGGCATCTATGACGGCGATCTGCTGATCGTTGACCGTGCCGCCGAATGGGTCAGCGGCTCCATCGTCGTCGCCTGCGTGAACGCCGAATACACGGTTAAACGCATCCGCAAGGTCGGCAGCCGTGTCTGGCTGGTGCCCGAGAACGTCCAGTTTCCGACCATCGAGGTGACCGAGGAAAGCGACTGCGAGATTTTCGGCCGCGTCACCGGCTCGGTGCGGCAATTCTGACCTGCCATGTTCGCACTGGTCGATTGTAATAATTTTTATGCGTCGTGCGAGCGGGTGTTCAACCCGAAGCTCCGCAACCGCCCGGTGATCGTGCTTTCCAACAACGACGGCTGCGTCATCGCCCGCAGCAACGAGGCGAAAGCCCTCGGCTTCAAGATGGGCGATGCGTTTTTCAAGGTGCGGCAGCTGGTCGATCAGCACCAGGTCGCGGTGTTTTCCTCGAATTACACGCTCTACGGCGACATGAGCAGCCGCGTGATGCAGACGCTGGAGCGGTTTTCGCCCGAGCTGGAGGTCTATTCCATCGATGAAGCCTTCCTGAATCTGGCCGGTTTTCCGGCCGATCAGCTGGCCGCCATGGCGGCGGATATCCGCCGCACCGTCAAGCGATGGACAGGCATCCCGGTCAGCGTCGGCATCGGCCCGACCAAAACGCTCGCCAAGGCCGCCAATCAGCTCGCCAAGAAGCTGCCGGAGGCAAATGGCGTCTGGAGCATCGCCACGGAGCAGGAACGCACAGAGAGCCTTCAGCGGCTTCCTGTGGGCGATGTCTGGGGCATCGGCAGGCAGTGGGCACGTTTTCTGGCCGGGCACGGCATCGGCGATGCACTGGCGTTCAGCCAGCAGCCCGACGGCTGGATTCGCCAGCACATGCACGTCGTCGGCTTGAGAACCGCCGCCGAGCTACGCGGCACGCCCTGCATCCCGCTGGAACTGGCACCGGCACCGCGGAAAGGGCTGGTGGTTTCCCGCATGTTTGGCAAGAAGCTGACCGAATTCGAGCCGGTGAAGCAGGCGTTGGTCGCCTATGTGACGCGTGCGGGCGAAAAGCTCCGCCGCGACGGGCTTGCCGCCCGGCACATGACCGTCTTCCTCCACAACAGCCCGTATTCGACGACGGAGAACTATTTCAGCAATGCCGCCAGCTTCCAGCTGGCCCATCCCACCAGCGACACCGCCGAACTGATCCGCCACGCCGTCAGCGGGCTGCGGCGGATCTACCGGCAAGGGCCGCACTACTCCAAATGCGGCGTCATGCTAGATGAGTTTTGCCCGGACGGAACAGGGCAGGGGGAACTATTCGATGCCCGCGACGAGGTGAGGAGCGGCAAGCTGATGGCCGCAGTGGACGCGGTGAATCGCCGCATGGGACGGGATACGGTTTTCTACGCCGGTTCGGGCACCCACCGGGACTGGAAGGCCTTCGCCAAGATGAAAACCGGGCACTACACGACAGATATCGAGCAACTGCTAAAGGTGCGGGCGTGAACCTCAGCTCGGCCTTTCGTCGAGCGGCTACTTGGTTTACCTTCCGCACTATCTGGGCGGTCACCGCTGGCGGCGTACCTCGGAGACGAGGACAATTGCAACTGCATGGCCGTCCAGGCCTTGGGCGTATATACTGTACGCATGATCCCTGTAATTCTTCGACGACACGACCTGAAGTTAAGTAATTTACAGGGTTTAGGAGGTATAGTAAGAGTAGGAATCTTTTCACGGAGTTTTTGATGGCCACCGCCGAGCAGCTAAAAGCCCTGTTACGGAGCTACAGTGACGCGGACGGCGAGCAATTCATCTCCGTTGCATTGCAGATAGCCGCTCACGCCGCCCGCACCGGGAAATCCAAGCTCGCTGAAGAGCTTAAGATTTTGGTCCAAGACGTAAGGCAGAAGCAGCGGACCCAGAGGGTTGGCGGTGCCGTACCCATCGTTCAGCCGAGCGGGGAACTTGCCAAGCTGCTCGCGGTAACGTATCCGAGCGTCCGTCTCAGCGAGATGGTGCTGTCCCAGCCGATCAAAAAACAGCTTCATCTCGTTTTACGCGAATATAAGCAAAAGTCGAAACTACGCGAACATGGCCTGTCGCCGCGTAGAAAGCTCCTTCTGGTCGGCCCGCCCGGATGCGGCAAAACCATGACATCACGTGCCTTGGCTGGCGAGCTGAAGCTTCCGCATTTGTCTATCCAGCTTCACAGCCTGATCACGAAATTCATGGGCGAAACCGCTGCCAAGCTGCATTCGATCTTCGAGCTGATGCCTAAGACGCGAGGCGTCTACCTCTTCGACGAATTCGACGCAATCGGCAGCGAGCGGGCGGCTGCCAACGACGTTGGCGAAATCCGCCGGGTGCTGAATTCCTTCCTTCAGTTCTTGGAACAAGACGATTCAGATAGTATCATCGTAGCCGCGACCAATCTCGCATCCATGCTGGACGAGGCATTGTTTCGCCGATTCGATGAGGTGATTCACTACGAAAAGCCCACCGCCAGCGAAGCCGGGGAATTGATCCTGAATCGGCTTGCGAGATTCGGCATCGACGAGGTGGGCGTGCAGCAAGCGTCTGAATGGGCCCTCGGGCTTAGCTACGCCGATATCTGTCAGGCTTGCGACGCCGCCGCCAAGGAATCGGTTCTTAAAGACAGCAACCTGGTCGAACTGGCCGCCTTGAAGGAAGCCATCAGCCAACGGCAGAATCGGCGTGCTTTCAAGAACGAGGCCGAGGAACGCGAGTAATCATGGCCCGGCTTCGTCACTTCCTTATTCAGGGCACCGCCCAAGCTCAGAACTACGTCTCCACCGGCGGCGGTTCAAGCGAGTTCAAAACGCCGCCACGCGATGCACGGTCTGTCCACGGGCCCAATCTTGCCGCAAATGCCCTTCAAGCGGCGACCGACATGCAGGCTGCACCCGAAAGGCCAGCCGAAGGCATTTCCTTCGTTCCCATCGCCGTCACAAGCGATCCTGGCTTCAAACTGTGGCTGGAGAGCTTGGATAACAAGGTCATTGGATCGGAGATCATCAACTTCCGCTACGAAGCAGATGGGTCACAGCGGGCGACCGTGCATATCCCGAAAGACAACGTCGCCAAGTTCGCAAAGAAATTTGAGGATTATGCACATAAGACCAATCATTACGGCAACCCGCCGAACGCTTCGCTCGCAGAGAGCATCAGGGAGCTGCGGCTAGCGATGCTTTCCCTGGGCGACTACTGGACCGATTCAGGTCCTCCACCGCCACCTGACGAGGAATTTTGGTGGGAAGTTTGGCTGCGGGATGAAGGCACCGTCACCACGCAGGATGGACGCGAGTTGGCTGTCGAGGAGAATTTCCGCGAAGAAGCGGAATCTTTGGGCATCAGAGTGAGCAATCAGCAGGTTCGATTTCCTGACTATGTTGTCGTTCTCGCTTACGCATCACTAGCGACATTCAGCGATTTCCCCGGACTCCTCCGCTACCTTGGCGAATTTCGCCGGGCGAGCATCGTGCCGACGGAATACATGGAACTCACGCCCGCCGGGCAGACAGAATTCATACTGGCCATGCTGGAGCGGACGACGTTCGCCGACAGCTCAGCCCCGGCCGTATGCCTTCTTGACCGGGGAGTAAACCGGGGCCATCCTTTGCTGGAGCACGCTCTGGTCGAAGAACACAACTTAGCGTGGGATGATGATTGGGATGCAGCTGATCGGCATGGCCATGGCACTGGGATGGCTGGCCTGATCCTCTATGGTTCCGCTCTCAACCGCCTGCTGGTATCTGACCACAGGATCAACCTTAAACACGGCTTGGAAGCGGTGAAAATTCTCCCGGACGCAGGGGCAAACGATCCTCCCGATTACGGCCCCATTACGGTCGGTTCGATCGCAAAGATGGAGATCGAGGCACCGGACCGGCTACGCGTCATCTGTATGGCCATCACGGCTGGTGACAAGGAGCAGTGGGCACCGACGCTTTGGTCGGCCGCACTGGATCAGATGTGTTCCGGTGCCACCGATGATGTACGCCGTCTGATGTTGGTATCCGCCGGCAATTATGAGCACGACATCATATTATCGGAATATCCCCAAGCCAATCATTCCGCCAGCGTGCAGGACCCGTCGCAGGCGTGGAACGTCGTGACGGTCGGTGCATATACAGATCGTGCTATGATCACTTCCAATGATTTCGCCGGCTACAATCCGATCGCCAAACGCGGATCACTGTGCCCTTCCAGTACGACTTCCTGCGGCTGGACGAAGCGGGAATGGCCGCTGAAGCCCGACATCGTGATGGAAGGCGGCAACTACGCCCACGATCCAAGTGGCCAGGTTTGGGATGTCGAAGATTTAGCCCTGCTGACAACCACCATTTCACCCGATGGCGCCCTCCTCACAACGACACGCGACACCAGTGCTGCCACGGCTCTTGCGGCTCGATACGCCGCCATTTTGCAGGCCGAATATCCAACTTTATGGCCGGAATCCGTACGCGGCCTTCTCATCCATTCCGCTCGCTGGACGGAGCGTATGCTTGAGGAGTTTCCCCACCCTCGCCGCCAAGACCGGCTTCGATGTTACGGCTACGGCGTGCCTAATCTAAGCATCGCCCGCCAGTGTGCATCACGCAGGGCGACGATGATCATCCAGGATTCGCTCCAACCATTCTGTTGGGACGAGGGCAAGAACGCGACCAAAACCAATCAAATGCATGTGCATAATCTGCCTTGGCCAATCGAAGCCTTGCAGGATCTGGGCGATACGCCCCTAAGGATGCGGGTCACGCTCTCATATTTCATCGAGCCAAGCCCTGGCCGCAAAGGGTGGAACGTCAAGCATCGTTATCAATCTCACGGCCTGCGATTCGCCGTCAAACGACCGCAGGAGGACATGGGGCGTTTCATGAAACGCCTTACCCGCGATGCATGGGACGAAGGGAATCGTCCTTCCGATTTGGTCAGCGACACGCGGAATTGGAACCTCGGCGAGGACCTCCGCACGAAAGGTTCCATCCACTCCGATTACTGGGACGGCACCGCTGCGGAGTTGGCCGCTTGCGGATTCATAGCTGTTCATCCGATTACGGGATGGTGGCGGGAGCGGCCCAGTCATAGGTGCTTCGACAAGCTGGCAAGATATTCGCTCATCGTCACCTTATACGCTCATGATCCTAGTATAACGATATACGATTTGATCACAACTGCGATTGCAAACCGCACTGACATCGTCGTCACGGTCTGATCCGTCGCATCGACCCATTAGGGTAAAGGCCGCATCAATCCATGAGTTTGATCTCGAAAGACGTAACAACCCTGGTATTCACGCTGCTGCCCGGCTTCATCGCCGCAGCGATTTTCTACATGCTCACCGCCCATCCCAAGACATCGGAGTTTGAACGCGTCGTCCAATCCCTGATTTTCACGGCTCTCGTGAAGTTCGTCGTACTTTGCTTGGGATGGACCTTTATCCGTATAGGCTCTTACAAGTCCATCGGGGCTTGGAACAGCAATTCTGAGTTTCAATGGTCAATCATAATTGCAATAGCTATAGGATTCACGTGTTCTTATATAGCAAATACCGACAAATTTCATGGATTCATCCGACGCATGGACATCAGCAAACGCACTTCATATCCGTCCGAATGGTTCGGCACTTTCGCTGAGCAGAAGCGATATATCGTCCTCCACCTCGACGGCAAACGCAGGTTACGCGGGTGGCCAAAGGAATGGCCAGACCAGCCAGACAAGGGCCACTTCGTAATCCTCAACCCCGAATGGATTTTGAACGACAATCAGGTGGCCTCGCTCCCAGAAGTCGCGTCGCTGATGATTCCCGCAAACGAGGTGAAAATGGTAGAATTCCTCAAGATCAATGACGAGTTGCCCGCCGCGGATGATCAGGACGCCATGCGGACGATCGACCAAAGCATGCAGCTATTATTAGGTGCACAAATAAAGGAAGGAAAGAAGGAAGATGTCAGCGGATCAAAAGCCACCTAATCCTCCCCGTGAGCAGACCAACGGTGGGCGAAATGAAATCACCAGGGGACAGGGCACCGATGGACCGCCCGCCCTCACCAGGCCACTCCCCACGCCACCACCTCCGCCTCCGAAACAATCGTGATGGCTCGGCGGCAGCGTAATTTTGGTTGGAATTCAGGCTTCAAATAGAAATACGCTCTATTAGGTTCCTCGATACTTTCCGCTGCCGCCGGTCGTAAAACCCCCAGGCAATGCATGCGTGCATTTAGGGCTTGACCACCGGCCCGGTTTCGTATCCGATAAAGGGCGTTATCGGATATAACAGCCTATCAATCCCTAATCTGGTTGCGAGCGTGGTTCCCTCAATTCCCTTTATCACTAGCCCATCCTGACGGCGAGACCATGAGCTTTGTCGTCTTCGGCGACTCGTGACACGCCAACCCTCCCGCTGTCCCTAAGCATTCAATTTTGGTTTGCATGGGCCTATCGACGGGCTTGTTGATCGATTAGACTCCGAGGATATCGAACTAATGCGTCAGGCCAAGAGATCTTCATGGCCTATGAATGCATGCGTGCGATCGTGCGTTGAATGCCTCCCCGATTGGTATCCGATCAAGGGATATCACCGGGAGGTAACAACGATTACTGCTCTGAAAATCCACGCATGGAGAGCATCCAATGTCAGATCGATTGTTTGCTGGCGAATCACTAGGTGTCGGCAAAGCCCTGTTTTCTCACAACAATAAATACGCGTTTGTACTTCAGCCAGATGGTAATCTTGTCTTATACCCGAACGGCAGTACGCATGCTCTTTGGGCTAGCGGCACTAGTGGCGAGGTGTACGCTGCTGTCCTACAACAGCAGGACGGCAACTTTGTCATCTACGGCCCCAGTGGAGCAGTATGGGCGTCGAACACCAATGGCAATCAGGTTGCATGGCTGGTCATGCAGGATGATGGAAACGTTGTAATCTACCGAACGGATGGTATACCAATCTGGGCTACCAATACGGATAACCCTGGCCCATTGCCTATGCCTGGACCGTCGCCTGCATTTTGCTGTACGATTGTCTATGGTCAAGATCAAGGCGGAGGCCACTTGAATCAAACGATCCATGAACCCAATTATGCTCAGGCCGCTTCCACATGCGAGAACATCCGAGCACAACACGGAGCCGCTGGGTATCAGGTAAGCTCTGGAAATTGCCCATAACTTCATTACATTTATAAGACTTAGCTCATAATTATTTTTATATCGATATCCTCTCAACGAGGTTCCGCGACACTTTCCGCTGCCGCCGGTCATAGAGCCGCGTCGTCCGTGGGCTGGAATGGCCCGCCAGCTCCTGCACGTCCTCCAGCGGCACGTTCTGCGTCAGCAAGTCGGTGACCGCCGCCACGCGGAAGCTGTGCGGCGACAGCCGCGACGGCAGCCCGGCGTCTTTCAGCCTCCGCTTCGCCAAGTCGCAGACGCTCCGCGAATTCATCGCGTTCGCCGTCAGCCGTCTGGTGCGGCCGTTGGAAGCCCGGAACAGGGGGGTGTCTTTGCTTTCATTCTCCAGCTCCGCCGCATCGAGATAGGCCCGGATGAAGCCTTCCAGATCGTGCCGCACCGGGATTTCCCTCGATTTTCCGCCCTTTTCGGCGAACCGAAGCACATGCTGCGTCCCGTCATGCTGGAAATCTCGAAGCCTTAGGCTGGCTGCCGCACCGCCACGGCAAGCGGTGTAAGCCAGCACTGCGAGAATCGCCCGATCCCGCAGGCCGATGACGTTTCCCAAATCGATCGACGCCAGCAGCGTTCTGGCCTGCTCGATCGTGATCTCTGGCGTCTTGCCCTCGATCACCGTCTCCTTGAAACCCCGCACCGTCGCCGCCGGGTTGAGCACCACAACGTGCCGCTGTACCAGCCGATCGAAGAAGCCACGCAACGCCGCCAGATGCAGCTTTTTCTTGGCGATCGAGCCATCCAAGCCCTTGAGATACTGGCCGACCTGGCCGGGCATGATCGTCGGCAGCTCGATTCCCTGACCCTCACACCACGCGAGGAACCGCTTCACGGCCGACATGTAGGCTTTCTGCGTATTGGCGTTGTGATGCTCGGCGTAGAAGAATTCATCCCAGGCGAAGCGTGCCGCCCCCCCTGCCCGCTCGACCAGCAGCGGCAGCTGCGGGCTGATAGCGGCTGGAACGGCACCCGAAGATAATGGAACTAATTCAGTGCTCATCACGGCTCCCTCCGAAATGGCGTCCGACAGTTCCGCTCAAATGGGCGGTGCGGCGGATTGGCCTTGCTGATTCACGGTCGCAGCCAACTCGGCGGCGGCTTCGCAGCACGATTCTATCGCCGCGATAACACATGATAACTGAGTAATATTTTGACCATCAGAATGTATGGCAGTCTCGCCAAGGGTTGTCAACGTAGCGGCCAAGGTGCGGCCGCCGGCCATCGCATCCAAGGTCTGATCGATCAATTCAAGGATTCGGCTGGCGTTCGCCTTCAGGGCGACGGCCTTGCCGCGAAAGGCGTCCAGGTCGGCGTCTATGCCAGGATAGGAACCCCCCGGCACGTCCACTTCGGTTGAATCTTTGGCTTGAGGGATCGGCGTGTTTTGGGATTTCACCTCATGCCCGGCAGCACTGACGGCCCCAGTATACCACATGTGCTTATGTTTAAGCGGACCGGTTGTTGCCAAAGCCCGAGCCAACTGCTCGGCAGTGATGTCCTTCTTGGTAAGATACCCCTCGAACATTTCGCTCATTCTCACGGCGTCGCCTCCGGTGATTTCGTCGAGAGTTGGAATTGGCCGTCGAGCATCTTCGACAACCGCCATCATGCATGAACTTTTATCGGCCTGACCCTAGCACGGTCTTTGGGGGAAATAAAGGGCGTTATTTACCGCTAGGACACCCAGAACGCACCCATTCATGTAATTGGCAACGGGTTGACAATAATTGCCAAGCGGGCTAGAATGGCTGAAAAGGAGGCCAGCACATGGAAACGATGAACATAGCCCTGCCCGAAGCGATGAAGCACTTCGTACAGGAACGCGTGAGCGAAGGCGGTTACAGTAGCGTCAGCGAATATGTGCGTGAGTTAATTCGAACCGACCAGAAACGCAAAGCCGAAGAACGGATCGACGCCCTGCTGCTCGAAGGGTTGGACTCGGGCACGCCGATCGCCGTGACGCCGGAATATTGGGAGGCGAAGAAGAAACGCCTGGCCGAGCGGTTGAGCAAGTCGGCCCGCCCCCAATGATCGGGCGTTATCGCCTGCTGCCCGCCGCCGACCGCGATCTGGACGAGCAGGCCGGTTATCTGGCGGACAACGCCAGCTTGGAAACCGCCCTGCGATACTACGACAACGCCGCCGCCAGCTTCGCCACGATCGCCGGGATGCCCGGCATGGGGGAGCATTGGGAATCCGCCGATCTCCGGTTGGCCGGGCTGCGTGTCTGGCGTATCGAGGGATTTGAAAAGCACCTGATTTTCTATCGGCACGGCGATGACGGCATCGATATCGTCCGCGTCCTGCACGGTGCCCGCGACATCCCTAGCATCCTTGAATCAGCCGCTGAGGAATGAACTACGCCCAGTCTAAGGCTTAATAGCAAGCCTATCACACGCGTGCATGCAAAAACTTGCCTTTGTCCGACAAACATCGAAGGCGGCAGGATAAGGCGAACACAATTATGCATCAATGCGTTAAGTGGCTTCTCCGCCATCTGAACCAGAAGCCCACGTCCATTCAAGCTGACAAGGCCGCACCTGATCCAATCTTAGGGCTGATGCGTGATGACGCCGACCTGATGGATGAAATCGTCGCCAACGCCTACCGCCACTGACGAGAAGACCAAATGCGAAAATTCGACCTTTGAATAAAGCTTCGTTCGATAAGGACACGCCCGACAACCGGCGGTGAACGGCACTTTGGGGTACGGATCGCCGTGCGGCCAACCCCGGCACCGGCACTTTGGGGTACGGACACACACCTCCCAACCGTTAAATCCTCTTGCACCCCATCCCCTAGCCCCCGAACGTTGCTCGTTTGGACGTGCTTTCACCGTGAAATCCGTCCCCGGCACTTTGGGGTACGCCCCCTTGCAGCCTATTGGGCGGCAGGCACTTTGGGGTACAGGCCGCCTACTGAGGCTGAGCGAGGGTGGCACTTTGAGGTACGCCCCCGGCACTTTGGGGTTTGAAATCAGGCACTTTGGGGTACCGTGGCAGGCACTTTGGGGTACGGCGTCAGGCACTTTGGGGTACGGTTTCCGGCACTTTGGGGTACCAAATCAGCGCTGGATTTCTTTCCAAGTTCCTGATACTGACTACTTTATCGCAAGGGCTTTTCCGCCTAGACTATTAGACTCTTGAGAGACTTATCTTAGACATCAACAACAAGACGACATGATGATGATTTTCTGAAAGTATGTTTATGGAACACGAAACCCTCTCCTCCACCGAGCCAGTGCCGGTAAACACCATACGGGTGGAAACCGCCCTCTCCCGCTTCCCGGTGCATCGTCTGGCCAGGAGGGGGCAAATCAAAATCGAGGTCAAGCAGTCCAACGAACGGGGTGAATCGTCAACAAAATGGAAAGTCAGCTACGACGGTGAATACGGCCAGCCAGGCCCGCTGGCCTACAAGCTCGACACGCTGATCATCAATCGTCGGATCGAGGAGGCACGCCGCCCCATCCCCCGCATACTCAAGCTCGGCAGCCTAAGCGACATCTGCCGCGAGTTGGGGCTGGCCGACAGCGGCAAGAATCGCAGCGATATCAAAAGGTCATTGTTTCAGAATGCGACTGCGAATATCAAGACGAAGACCGAATATCGGCACTCTGACGGCACAGAACAGACGCTGGAGGCTCTTTTCACGCGGTACAGCGTGATCCTCACCGGAGAGAAGCTGCCGGGCGGCAAGAAGGCTGACGGCGTCTACATCGTCCTGAATGACGTTTTCATCAACGTCATCAACGGGGCGATGGCCCGGCCTCTCGATTACGACTACCTGAAAAGCCTGCCCCCTGCCCCGCAGCGTTTCTACGAACTGCTCAGCTACCAGATCTACGCCGCCCTCAAATACGACCGGCCCAGGGCGAAGCTCACCTACTCGGAATTCTGTGCCCACGCCCCGCAGACGCGGCACGTCGATTGGGAGAAAGTACGCAGCCAGATGACCAAGGTGCTCAAGCTGCACAAGGAATCCGGCTATATCGCCAGGGTCGATTATCAGGATACTACCGACGGCGAGGGCCAGCCCGATTGGGTGATGCTCTTCCAGCCCGGCCCGAAAGCCCGAGCGGAATTCCGAGCCTTCAGCAAACGCGGCGGCCCGAGCATTCTGGAAATCGAATCGTCCGAAGTGCTGCCGTTGCTCAGCGACGAGCGACAGCTGGAACAAGAGCTGGTTAAACGCGGCGTTTCATCGGAGGTTGCCAAAAAGCTGATGGTCGAACAGCCTGAGGAGAAGATTCGCCAGCAGATCGAAATCCTCGATTACCGCCTTGCCGGAAAGAAGTCTGAAAAAATCGACGACCCAGCTGCGTGGTTGGTTGCCGCCATCCGCAGCCCGGAAGGCCACGCCGCCCCCAAGGGGTTTGTTTCCGAGGCCGAAAAACTGCGGCGCCAGGAGGCTAAACGCACCAAGGAACTGGCGGCAGATGCGGAAACCCGTCGTAAGCGGGCAGAAGCCGACGATGAAAAGCGACTCAGCAGCATGGCTGATGAAAAGCTCGCGGCACTGACGCCAGATCAGCTGGCCGAACTTGACGCCGCATCGCTTGCTGACGCGACTGTGGAACAGCTGGAAAGCGAAGAAGGCCCATTCGGCAATACGGTCAAGCTTCTTCGCCGCAGGTCGTACATCGCTCGCCAGCTAAGAGCCCAGCAAGTGCTTCCCGCTGATGCCTAACCTTGCCTGATGCAGAGTCGGCAGCGGGCGATTACCACGCCCGGCATCCTGCCGTTCATGGCAATCGCTGATCCTCTGCCTGAACGCGGTCGCTGGCGCTCCCGGCCCGTTTCAAGTTTCGTCCGGCATCACCCCCAATTGGATCATGGGGGGGTAATGCCAGCCGTTTGCTTGAGTGGATGCGGCTTCGCCGCTCTTATCTGATTTGCCCCTCCCGTCCCCAGCGGGGATGCGGGGTGAGAAAGAGGAAGGAGGGGGTGGCCGGAAGCCTAGATGACTAAACGACTAGGCTATTGAATAGCTAGATATCTAACCATCTACTCAACTAGCTTATTGGCCGATGCCCGTCCACTGCGTCCTTGCCGCTTAGACGCTCGAAGCTTTCAGCGGCTGGACAGGTAGCGGCTTCGGCACCCTCAGAGGTTCAAAGGTTTACCCGCAAAGCGAATCCATGGCCATCGGCTACGGTCGCCAAAACGCTTTGGCTGCTAAGCACCGTCGAGCATCGAGCGGTAAAGCAGCTGAGGGGTTGATGACTAGATTTCTAGAAATCTAGCAGTCTAGTGAGCTAGTTGGCTACAACCCCCCTGCCCTTACGCAGCTGCATCGTCGGCCAGTTCTTCCTGGCCGCCGCGATCACTGACGACAAACCGCCGGAGATGCGTCTGTATCAGCTGCTCGACCAGCTCGGAGCGATCCAACCCCAGCATAGCGGCGTGGATCGTCAATCGCTGGGAGCTATCAACGGAAAGATGGATTGTCGCCTTCACCTTCGCAGCCGCTTGCCGGTTTACGGCTTTCAGACTTTGCCGCTTTTTGCTTTTGACGTTTCCAGATTCCGGGTTGTCAGCCATTTTGCCTCCATCCTGTTCAAGCGTTTGGACGGCAAAGCGGCTACACGCGGTTCCGTCTGTCCGTCTAACCACACATCGGCTAAACAAGCTCTCCGCTTGAATGATCTGGACGCCAAGCTGCAAATGACTAGCTGACTAGGTGATTGAATCACTAGATATCTAGAATGCTGGAAATTCAGAAGACTAGTTGATTAAATATCAATTGGCCTCAAGCCATTGCTCTAAAAGCATTTGCAGCAAGTCGCTGAAGTCCTTTTCGGGCTGCAAATCCTCCCACTTGCGACGAGCACGCTTCATCGTCGTCTTTCTAAGATACGTACTGGTGATCTTGAAATCGGGATCACGGTACTTTCCGACTTTCTCTTTCCGCTTACGCGGCGTCAGCTCCACGGCATTCGATTCTGGTGCCGCCGCTGGAGGCAGCGGGGCAGGGGAGAGGGGGGAGTCTGGTTTGGCGTTAGTGGCTTTCAGGATGCTGGCCAACCCAGCAACCCGCGAAGCATCGTCCGGTTTCTTGCTCATCGCTCCCCTCATCGTTTGGCAAACTTCTTCAGCTCGGCCCCGACCTCGGCGTAATCATCCCAACCAAGAGACGCACGCGGGTCTTTTACGTCGGATACCAGCACGCCTTGAGTGCCCGCTGTCTTAAAGGATTTCAGGAGCCGGATGCTGCCTTTGAACAGCGGTAACCCGGCTTCCTCGAATGCCGCTCTAGCGATGTCCCCATCACGAGCAGGGCGGGGGGGAACCATCGTCAGCAACACCCGAAATTTGTCAGCATCGACTTCCCGCAAGGCTTCGACGGTCTTGGCTAAGGCATCCAGCGACAAGCCATCGGTGGTCGTCGGGATGATGATCAAATCCACTTTCGTGGCCAGGGCCTTCAATACTGCCGGTGCCGGACGGGCGGCCGTATCGATGACGGCATGCCGGGCATCGTTGGCGGTGAAACCCAGCTGCTCATCGACGACGGTGAATGGCAAGGAATCGTTGCCCCTAGCAGCCCATGCCGTGGCACTTCGATTAAGGTCACCGTCGAGCAGCACCGTCTTGCCGGATTTCTGGAGATAGGCAGCCAGGTGGATGGCGGTGGTCGTTTTTCCGACGCCACCCTTGAATGACACGATGGTGATAATCATGGCTGCATTGTTCTCGTGGCCTCGCCCAAAATCCGGTTGCCCAATTTCTAAATGACTGGTCGGCTAGGCTGGTAGATATCTAGTAAACTAGTCGTTTGATGGTCGCAGTGTATCGCTGGACTGCTTGAAAAGCAACCAAAATCAGCGGCCAAAGCAGGCCACTACGAACAGCTGACTGAATTTCTAAATGACTAGATATCTAGAATCTAAGTCAAAGGGAAGAGGCGGCTATTCCATTAGCCGCCTCTTAGGCGATCCGCGTGGGCGACGCTAGCGGATGCCGACTTAGCTGATCCCCTGCCGATGCCCATTACGCTGGTGCGTTTTCTGACCCTGTCCTTGCTCGTTCCTTGCAGCCACGCCTTTGCCTTCAGCCAGGTCGCCCGGCGAATGCTCCGCCTGCGGCTTCTGCTTTTGGCCGGGTTCGCTGGCATGGTTCAACGCCGCCGATTCCGCAAGGTCGCCCGGCGAAACCGTGGGAGGCGGCAGCATGGCTCCTTCGAGGTAAGCACCGCCGAGGTTGGCATGTCGCATGTCGCAACCCCGAAAATCGGCGTGATATGCCTCGGCCCCCTGCAACTTAGCACCGTACAGGCTGGCGTTTTGAAACGTCGTGCCTACCAGCTTCGCACCGCGAAGATCGACGTACCGCAGGCTGGCACTGGTGAAATTGGCGCCCGACAGGTCGCTGGCCCGCATGTCGGCCCCTTCCAGCGACACGCCTGCGAAGTTGACGTTTTGCAGATTCGCTCCCCGCCAGTCCGCTTTGGGCGGGGCAGGGGGGGAACCGTTGCCGTCATTCGATCGCGTCATGGATGCACCTCCAAATGGGAAGGCCGTCCATGGCCGGTTTCGGCTACAACCTGATGCCGTTGGAAAGGCGAGGCTGCCGGGGTCGCCCAGCCTTTTGCTGTTCCACGCCTTTGCCCTCGGCCAGGTCGCCGGGGGAAGGGGGCTGGTTTGCAGGAACCGGCTTCAGCCACGATGGCATGCCGCCGTCGGTCAACTCGGCCGAGCTTACCGGCGCCAGCGAAAAGGGCTGCACGTCGCCGACAGAGTTAATGAATCGATACCCGGTGCTGTACCCATCGGTGAAGATGAATGACTGCTCCAGGTGCAGCGATTCGCGGGCGATATCGACGGCGTTGAGAATGCCCCCCGCCTCGAATTCGAGCAGGTGGTTGTAACCGACGGGAAACTGGCCCGGCGATTCGCCCGGCTCCCACACATGAAACTTTGCCACCGTGATGCCGAATTCCCCGAGGATATGCCGACTCCGAACCGCATCCGTGAAGCCGCTATCGTCCACGTCGCGGAGGATTTCGATTTCCTCGGCGGTCAGCTTGTCGAAGAGGGATTTCCCAGGGAGCATGGGATGCGGTTCGAGGTCGGCAGGCCTGACCCGATAGAAATGCTCACTGTCCCCTTGGAGATTGATGAATCGATAGCCGTTGCCGTCGGAATCGGTGATTACGAAATCGGGATTCAGCTGGATGGACTCGCGTGCGACGGCGATG
Source organism: Paludisphaera borealis (assembly GCF_001956985.1). Taxonomy (NCBI): domain Bacteria; kingdom Pseudomonadati; phylum Planctomycetota; class Planctomycetia; order Isosphaerales; family Isosphaeraceae; genus Paludisphaera; species Paludisphaera borealis. The sequence goes on along the minus strand of NZ_CP019084.1, from coordinate 13,229 downwards.
GCGTTATCGATGCTTGCCGCATCGCAACTAAACACGGAATTATATCCTTCTGGAAATAGGCCAGGTGTTTCCGTCGGTTCCCAGACATGGTAGGTACTTACCCGGCTACCTTCCGTGTAGAGGTAAAACGTATCCCGCTCCCCAGCCGTGAGGCCGAACTCGTCCACGTCGCTGAGGATTTCCATTTCCTCCTTGGTCAGCTTGTCGAATATGGGTCTGGCGGCAATCCGGTCGTATTCGCTGCGATCGGGCAGGCTGGCGTCACCCGCCTGCTTTGCCTCGGGCTGCTTCTCGGCCATGGTTTCACCCCCGGAAATCAGCTAAGGCGGCGACATGCCGCCTTAGCATCGTGACGGTTAAACGGACATCCGAATCGCTTGCCGCTGCTGGGCCTGCACCGCCGCCTGCGGTTCCACGCCCTTTCCCTCCGCCAGGTCGCCGGGCGAAACCTGCTGGCTGGTGCTCGCCTGCGGCGTGATTTTCGGGCTGACGCTGTCGGCCAGGTCGCCGGGCGAAGGCTGGGATTGCCGCTGCCGCTTGTCGGCGGCGATATCGCTGTAAAGGGGGCTGAACGCCTGCCCCGGCTCCTCCGTTTGGATCGATTCGCCGAACGGCTTCAGGGCGACGCCGATTTCATCGACGCCTTGCCGCAGGAACGCGTCGATGACGCCGTCTCTGGTCGCAGCCCGGTATACCGCCGCGATCCCGGCTCCAACCGCCGCGATCCCAGCCCCGGTCTTTTGGAGAAGGCTTTTCTCCTGCGTTTCGTCTGACATGGATGGCTCCTTTGGGTGACGAAGGGGGATGCAACGCGATACATGCGCATTGTCATATCTTGATGAGAAATCCGCTGTCGTTGCTGCGGTGGTTGCGGCTGGAGGGCCGCCGTTTCGTCGGATAGGCCGGTATCCTGCCGCCGGGAGAGGAGGGCAGGTGTTTGTGCACGCCCGCCTTGCTCAGCGTTGAAGACCGGTTGCCCGCCGATCGCGTCGGCGGCGCCACGCCCTTGGCGACGAATGCTCCGAAGAGCAGGCTCAGCACCAGCAGCAGCGAACAAAACACGGTGCCAGCCAGCCCGACGCGTCGATGCCGCCCAATGCCGCTGGTGAATTCGGGGTCTTGGTAGTAACGCACCATCCATCCAAGGCAGGCGGGCAGGTTCTTGTGCAGGATGATGCAGGTGTCACGCGGCAGCGTCAGGATTTCCTCCGGCTTCAGCAGTTGGCGGGCGATTTCGCTGCGGCTCCAGCCCCGGTTCGACGACTTGCTGCCGCCTTGCCCTTGGCTGGCAGCCCCCGTCTGGTAGGAATCGCCGTCGCCGCCGTTTTCGCTGTACACGGTACGGGTGGTTTCGCCGATCCGTCGGCTCAGCTCCTGGGCGGTTTCCATCGACGCAAGATTCACATAAACTTGCGTGTGAATATTGTCGAGGATGGTGGAAGCTTTTTCGCCGAAGCAGGTTTTGACTTGGGCGTAAGACTGAAATATGAACATCAACCTCATGCCCATGCCGCGATAGAGCGTGGTCGCCTCCTCGATCGCGGGGATGGAACCGATGTGGGCGATCTCATCAAGCACCCACAAAAGAGTTTGGCTTTCGTCGGGCAGGCCGCTGGTGACCCGATTCATCACCGAGGTGATCCACAGCCGCTGGAGCCTGGCCAGGCTGGTCAGGCGGCGATGCGGCAGGATGAAATACAGGTCGGCGTTGCCGGTTTTCAGCTCCATCGGGTCGAAGCTAGAAGTGCTGACGTTGCGGGTGACGACGGGCGAATCCAGGAACGCCAGGTTCCGCGTGAAAGTAGTCAGGATCGAGCCTTGCTCCTCCGGTGCGGCAAAGCCCATCTCGCCGCTAAGCTGCCTGATGACGCCGCTGGCAGCGTCGCTTTCACCCATCACCTTCAAGGCCATGTCGTAGCGTTCCCGCGACGAGGAAAGGCCGCGGACAGTTCCCAAGTGCCGCCGCTTTTTGTCAGTCTCGCAAGCGATGGTGAATGCGGTCAGCCCGACCAGATTCAGCTCCGCCATATCGGAGAAGTGCGGGTGCTGGTCATTGGGCGGCCGGATGATCAGCGGGTTGGCGAAATCCCGGCACTGGTCGAGGAAATCCTCCTTCTTCGGGTCGATGAAATCAAAGGGATTCAATGTGTGGCTGGTGCCGAACATCTCGAAGGGATCGAGGCGATAGGCTTTTTTGCCGAAGCGTTTCTTTCGCCATGCAGCCGCCGCCTTGAAGCTCTCTCCTTTCGGGTCGATGATGGCGATATTGCCGGGGTGCGACAGCAGGGTAGGGGTGACGAACCCCACATTCTTGCCGCCGCCAGCCGGTGAGAACACGGCAGAATGTATATAATCGGGAATGCGTATCAGCTTGCCGCCGCGGTGGATGCCGAAGCCTGCCGCCGCCATGAAGCGATTGACCGCTTCCGCCGCTTCCACCTGCGGCGAAAACAACGACGTTGCGGCCGACAGTATCGGCACCGGGTCGGGCGGCAAGCGGCCGACGACCAGCCCCTTGTCGCCCAGCATGCCCGCCGTTTCCATCGCCTGGGGCGTAAGCAGCGACGCCGAGCCGTATGCATCCGACGCCGGATGGTAGATCAGCCGCCGCCAGGCGATGAAGCCCGCAGCGGCCATGAGCAGCACTGGAAACCGCATGGCGATCACGGTGGCGGCTGCGGCCAGCACGACCAACGCCAGGATGAGCGTCGCCCGGCAGGCAGACGCGACCGTGGACGCAGTCGCTAAACGGATACGCATGAACATAAAATGCTCCTCTTCCAAAATCTGGATCGTCAAAGAGCTTCTTCAACCGCCCGTGCGGTCAGGGCGTCAGCCTGGCGCCACGCCGGAGCAGCTTTTCCTTCGCCCGCAGCTTCGCTTTCCGCCCGTCGTCCAGCTGTCGCTGGATGTCGGTTTTCACGTCCGGGTCGATGGCTTGCCCTTCGGATTCCAGAATCCCCATCCGCCCCTGCTCAGCGATCAGCTCGACGGATTCACGGCTCCATGCCTCGCTGGCTTCCCGATACCGCCGCTCCAGCTCGTGCAGCTTCTTCTTGGCGTCCGGCCCGGCGATTCCGCCTGCGGCCTGCTTTTGCTTCAGGGCGTCGATTTCATGGTCGATCGCATCGAACGCGGCGGCGGCTGGCGGCGTTTCCGCCGCCTCTTCCTCCGCTTCCTTCGCTTCCGCCGTTTCGTCGCCGGTCGCCTTCATGGATTCGGTGGCCGATTGGATGGCCTTGCCCGCCGCCTCGGCCAGCGGCGTGAGCTTGCGTTTCAGCTCCGCCGGTTTCAGGAGCTTGCCGCCGCCCAGCAATACGGCGGAGACGGCCAGTAGCAAAGCGACCGCGATCAAAAACCCACGCATCGGCTACTCCTTCCCACGGCTTGCCAGTTTGCGGCCGTTGGCTTCGACCTGACGCAGCACGTCCTCGACATCCACATGCGGCACGGAGCGGTTACGGGCCTTGGCCTCGACGGGGCGTGGCGTCGCTTCAACCACCACCGGCTGCTCGTGCCCGCCTTCAAGCTCGACGGCGGCCGTCCACATCAGCCGCGTTCCGAGTGCGATTAATATGGCGGCTACGACAAAAGACAGGGGCACGAAGATGGCCGCCACGCCCAGGCACACGCAGGCGGCGCCTTTGACAGGCCGCGACCATAACCAGGGTGCCAGCGACGGCAGCAACGCGGTGAAACCGTAGACCAACGCCACCGAGCAGACGGCGGCAAGCTCAGAACTCAGCATCCAGGTGGGCGTTTCGCCGCCCCACACCATGAGCAGGAAGCAGCCGAAGCTCAGGGCAACGAGGCAACCGACGGCGGATGCGATAAAAATGGTGCGGTCTTGCATCGAGCGATCCTTTCCGTTGGGAATCGAGGTTGATGGCCGGGGCTGACGACAGCCCCGGCCTGAAGGTTTCACCTGTGGCCGCCGCCCATCTGGCCGGTGTGCATACCGCCCGTATGGCCGCCGCCGTGCATCGGGCCAAAGCCCCCGCTGAGATGCTGGGGCATCATGTTGCCCATCTGCGGCATTCCCATGCCGTTGCCTGGATGATGCATCGGCATGCCGTTACTCATGCCCAGCCCCGGATGGTTGCCCATCATCGCGTTGCCCATGCCGTTGCCGGCGTGATGCATTGGCAAGCCGTTGCCCATACCGCCGCCCATCGGGTGGTTGCCGCCGGGATGGTTCATGCTTCCCATGCCCATCCCTGGATGGTTGCCCATCATTGCGTTGCCCATGCCGTTGCCGGGCTGATGCATCGGCATGCCGTTACCCATGCCGGTCGAGGCCATGCTTGGGTTGAAGATCGGGTTACCGTGCCGATCCATGCCGGACGTATCGGTGGAAGCGTAGTGCTTGCGGTGCCCCTGTGTGGGAGTGACGTGGTTGGCTTGCGGCTGGTGGTTGCCGCCGGTGGGCGTGCTGTTGGCGTGATTGGCCGGGTGTTGGTCAGTCACCTGACCCATACCCGCCATTGCCCTATGCTCGGCCATCGCTGCGAGTTTGTCGGGATCGGTGATCCTGTAATTCGGCCGATAACGCTGCTGCACCGGCTTCGGGCTGCCGTCGCCGCCTCCGGTAGAATGAGGCGTGTTCATTCCGGTGCCCAGCCCGTTAACAGGGGAGGGGTTGGTAGCACTGCCAGGCTTTGCGTGCGAGCCGTCGCCAACCGGCTGCTGCGGCACCGTCATCACGGTTCCAAGTCCGGGGATGGTGGGCTTGGGCTTGGGCGGCGGAATGTTTTGGTTAGCCTTACTTGCGGCCTGTGCCAACGCCTGAGGCGTCGGCTTGCCCGTGCCGATACCCGGCATGCCGTTGGTGGCGGTCAGTGCCTTCGGCGAAGCCGTATGGCCTGCCACATTCCCCACAGCCGCTTTCGCCGCGGGGGTTGCCGTAGCGGTGCTTGCCGTCGCCGTCTTGGCGTCAGCCTGAGGCTTGGTGGCGGCAGTCGCCTTGGCCTTGGCCGCCTCGATCAGCGACAAGCCTGTTTCCCTAGCCGCATCGGTATCGCCCGTCACCGAGCCGGGTAATGCGATTTGCGGCGTCGGGCTGCCCATGACCGCCCTGGGCGTGGCTGCCGGTGCGGCAACAGGTGACCCGAAGGAAGCCGAGTGTTGCACTGGCCCCGGAATACCCACCGCCCGCGGCGGCAAATGGGGGCTGAGATTCGGCGTCGCAACGTGCGGCACTGAAACCTGCGGCATGCCCATGCCGGAGCCTCCACCGCCTCCGATGCCGCCATATCCGCCGCCCGACCCCATGGAAGCCAATCCGTTCCCGATGAACGCGTCGATTTGCTTTTCCGCCTGGGCGTTAATCTTCCTGCTGACCACATGCTTCTTGGCGTCAGCCGCCGCCTTCTTCTGTTTCGCGGTCAAAGTGGGGCGGCCCCATTTGTTCGCCTGTAGCGACTGCATGCACAGCAAGGCGGCGCCCAGCACGATGCCGACGCCGATGGCCGCTTGCTTTCCCTTGATCCCCCACGCGATGCCTACCGCGGCGATGGCGGCGATCGCCCACATGCCGAACGTGGCCATGAACCAGCCGAAAAGGCTCATGACGAATAATGTGCTCATACCAGCCATGTTGCTAACCTCTCATGGGTTCGGAAGTAAAGGGCGGCACGCCGCCGCCCCGGTGCGTGGAACGACGCTAGTTCACTTATTGGAGGATGTAGGCCCAGCCATCGGGCCGAACTTTGGCGTGCTCGCCCAAGCGGGCAAGCAGTGCCTGCACGTCTTTGGTAACCGTGGCAACGGTGTCATTCTCGGCCACGGTTACCGATATCACGCGGCCGTTGAACGGCAGCGAAACGACCTTCTTGGATTTGCCGCCGTTCCTGCCGCCTTTCTTCAGGTGCCGGATGAACTCCGCCACCTGATCGCGGGTGCGTCGCTTGCCGTCCGGCCCCAGCGATTCGGCGTATTCCACCGCCTGCGTCATGTGGTCGATCGGCGCCGCCGCAATCAGCGAGCGGATGCTGATGCCCAGCTGCTCGGCACGCTCCCGCAGATGGGCCGGGATACGCTTGTCGCCGAAGGCACGGCTGAGCTTCGCCGGGGAGATCCCCAGCGATTTCGCGGCCTCGCCCGCCGTGCAGCGGGTCAGCTCTATGTAACGGGCCGCCCGCTGGACGATTTCGTCAAGGCTCATGACGCGGCGGAGGTGGTTGTGCTGAAACGTCAGCTCGATCTGCTCCTCTTCGGGCACGTAACGCCCGAGGTCGAACGCCCAGAAAGGCCGCCCCAGCCGCTGGCATATCAGCATCCGGTGAGCCCCTTCCAGCACCACCCGCTGCTCTTCATCCAGCTCCGGCGAAGGAAAAACGAATCCAGGAACCCGTTGGCCGTGTTTCTGGATTTCCGGCTCCAGCTGGGCAAGCCGGGCCGGGCTTGGCAACGGATTGTCGGGCGACAGCACCAGCCGCCTAGTCTCGAACATTTCCGGCACCAGCTCGGCCTTCTCGCCACGGAGAGGGCGGGCCGTCGCCTGAATCGCTACGTTCATGGGTTGCCCCTTTCACGGGAAAATGCTGCCGGTGGGTTTGAAAAAGGCGTGCAGTGACCGGCCACCGCATGCGGTGTTGGCTTAGGATGTAGAAATCAGGAAGTATCAAAGTGTTGATGGAGGCGATCCCGGAGGCGGAACGCCTCCGGGTGGATGTGTCGCCGCATCAACAAGCGTCACTCGGGCCGCATGACGAGCACTTTGCCGTTGATCTTCACCTTGCCCGAATCGACGATCTTGCGAACCTGATCAGCATCCAATCTATGATCGGACTCAACGACTTGGCCGTTTTTCAGACCCTGAAGCCGCAGCGTCTTCATCTCGATGTCCAGCTGGGCGGACTGGACTTGCTGGATCTCGTAAACGGTGATGGCGGCGATACCGACGACGGAGCATCCCGCGACAAAAAGAGGGATGAATTCCGGGCCGCCGCAGCCGATCGGCCCGAAGGCCAAGGCCGGAATCAGCAGCAGGGGGATGACCCGTGACTTCGATCGTTCGAGCTTCAGCATGGCTGTGTCCTCGTGAGTACGATGAAAGCAGTTGGAAGGGGCTCGCCGGGCATTGCTGCCCGGCACCGTCACCCTATTAGCGGTTGCGACATTGCGACCTGAAATCGCGTGACGCTAAACGTGTGAACGAAACGACTTAGGTGGTAGGCGAGAATTTTGGAATGATGACATCGGCCGCCTTCCACCGTGAAATCAGCCCTCGATCTCGGCGGGCAGATACCACCGCCGCCGCTTCGGCTCCAGATAGTCGGCGAGCCGCACTTTGACCTCCCGATAGCGTCGGTAACGATGCAGCTGACGCGTTGTAACGCCGCTGAGCAACGCAACGGCTTCTTCGGTGAGGCCGGGCCGGATCGACTTTGCAAACACGGCACGGTCTTCCTTCGACAGTTCCCGCCAGAAATCGAGGAAGGCCAGCAGCTCATGGCGGGACTTCGGCGGCATCGCCGACAAGGCGGCGACGATGAAATCAAATGCCGGATCGGATTCCCTAGGCGAGCCCGATGTGCAAACGTTGCTCAGACTGGACATGGCGAGACTCCTTCGATAGGCGGATGAACTTTGGGAAAGCGACTGTGTGAACTGTCAAGGCATGCAGCTACCGGCCAGCCGCATGCGGTGGTTACGTGGAGCGATCCTAGGACTCGGGCTACCGCCCGCGTCAGATACAGAATTGCCTAGTCGATCACTATTGCTCTTGGCCAGTGGCACCGCCGGGGAAGCCGACGACGCGTGCCGTAGCAGCAGCTTCCTCCGAGCTTCCGGCCGCGGGCGGCTGGAGCGGCCAGCCGTCATCGCGTCGTTCGGTGTCAGGCTTGGCTGTCGGACGCTTTGCGTCAGTAGACGGCCATACCGGGTTTCTGATCGTTTTCTTCAACAGAAACGCTCCTTCCGCCCGCTCGCAATGTGCGGACGAAGACCGGCACCGCTAGACGGCGTTCTGTCGCCTGTGCGACACGTTGAACAGTAGGGCCTGAGGTGATAAGGTGAAGGGACCTGCCAAGGCCCTTTGGCCGTTTCACCACGGCTGAGGTTCAGGCTGTCGGATCGTGGCGTCAACCTCGATCCGACAGCTTCATAGTAACTCAGACGTTCGCGGTGAAAAGCGTGTTAAGCCGCGTTTTACACCCCCTGTCAAAGACCTATGCCCGATCTTCGTCGAGCTTGATCGGCAGCTTGTGATTCGATTCCTCGGATAAGCTGCTCAGCGTGACGCGGTCCGGCGGCGATATCGAAGCGGTTGTAAAGCTCGATCAAGCTCTTTGCGTAATCCCTTAGATCGGAATCAGCAAGGAAATGGTGGGCTGGGGTATTTCCCAGAGTGCGATTGAATGCCGCCGTTGCCAGAGCACGTTCCGCATAGAGCATACCTGTGGCGTCGTCTCCAGCGTGGCCAGAACCATCATTTGTAAATAGATCGATCGCTTCGCCGACATCGACTTGGCGAGGATACATGCGGCGAAGCCTTCCAACGCTTAAATCGTCGCTTGGAAAGCTAATTTCTGACAAATCTATGTCCACGATACAAAAACAACTTAATCTCAGATATGCATATAAACGTAATTCCTATAAAAATTATATAATGGTTGTTCGACAACGTCCAGTTTAATTCTTGTCATCGACGAGCTGTCGTCGAAAGCCGAACCAGTCTCTTCTCAAGTCGTCTTGTCTGCTCAAGAACTTCAAAACCCAGTCCGCGGCTTGCAATGCATCGTCGCTGAACTGATAGCTTTGTGGCTCGGCGCCATTCCAATTTGACACGGTAAACATCTTGAACTCTCTTCCAAAAAGCTTGCTGAAAACTGGCTCTAGTTGCTTTAAATTTGGAGCGAAGCTCGGTTTGCTCATTGGTAAACCACTGCTTCTCATTTCACTGTTGTAGTGGCGTGAAAGATAGTCGCAGGCACCACCAAGTGAATTGATACCTTCCGCATAGAGACGGATACACAAATGAAAGAGTTTAAGATGTTTGAGATATGATTGTGCGTAGGCGTCGAATAGGTAGGTTTCGCGGTGTAGATTGTAAATCATTTTATGCTTCGTCTCGGAAATCGTGAGTTCGATATCTGGGTCTTTGTGCCGTATGCCAATCTGAAGTTCATGTAATACAGATATAAATACATGTTTTGATGACGTGAGTGCGTCGGCTGTGGCGTGACGCACTCGTGCGTCGGGGTCATTGAGTGCTGATATTAATGCGTCAGCGGCAGCTGGGGTGCCGATGTGTACTAATGATGCAGCTGCAGACCGCACTGGATGGGATGGATGTTTAAGTGCATGAGTAAGATGGTGCATTATGTCCGGGGTTGGGCTTGCTGACCCCAAAGCGGAGGCAGCTGCTTCTCGTACTCGGTCATCGTCGTCTTGTAGAGCGAGGATCAAAGCTGGGGTCGCCTCCGCCGGTCCAAGCAATTCTAGGGCTTGGGCAACCGCCCATCGGACGTCAGAGGTTTTATGGTTCAAACCATGTGTTAATGGTCGGACTGCCGCCGTCTGACCGATTAAGCCTAAGGCATTAGCTACGGCAATCACTACCGAATCATGTTTGTCTTTGAGTGCCGCAATGAGTGCCGGGGTCGCGTCTATGGCATCCAGACCGATCATGCCCAGCAGTTCTGCTGAGAGTCGCCGATTGTCCTTGTGGCTGTCCGTGAGCGTGGTCAGCAATGTGGGGACAGATGTTTTCGAGGGCTTGGCCATGCGTAGCGATTCAAGAAGTCTGCGTCTAGAATTGCTAGTGCGTTGAAGTAAATCAAGGGTGTTGATTTGCTTAAGTAAATGTCTTTCGGCGTTTGCACTATCGATTGCGACCAATGAAGTTGCTGCATCATAAAGAGAATCAGGTGACAGAGCTATGATGCGTACGAGATGAGGTGTCGCTGCTCTCGCTGCCGGTCCAATCGATCTAAGAGCGTGGGTGGCAGCCCGTCGCACCGAAGCTTGTTCGTCGCTAAGCGATTCGATCAGCGAAGGGACTGCCGAGGCCGCCGCGGAGCCGATCCAAGTAAGAGCACCGGCGGCCGCTTCTCTTACCCAGTCGTGCTCGTCCCTAAGTGCCGAAATGAGACAAGGAATCTTCTGTAAAACATCTGTCATAAAATATTGAACATGTGACGCTTTGGTTTGCATTTCACGATCAAGCATGCCAATCCGAATGCCTTCGAGATGACGCAGGAATTCTGGCTCGATCATAAACGTAATCCAAAATGGTAATGCGTATGATGGCTTCTGCCGGCTGCTGATCGCTAGTCGGATTATAGACATACTTCTCGCATCCGCCAGATGGTGACCACCAGCCCGCCAGCGAATCCGTCTAGTCACGGGTTGAAGCCCGGATTTCCTTCCCAGCCTCATTTCTGCCCGCTCACAGAGCCTTACACCGCGACCAGTACCGCCGCCGCCGTGCCAGTCAATCGCCTTCTTCCGTTTGCGAAACAGCCGCCCAGGTGCGGCCATTTCGTACTCAGAACGCGATTGACCGTCGCTGCGCTCACGCCTGAGGCGTCGGTTGATCGCTCAAGGTAAGGCCCCGATGAGCGGGGCCGGAAACGAAAGAGAAGGAAATTCAATATGTCTTCACCCGCACACAAGATCCGCAACGGCGTTCTGGCAGTCACCATCTGGCGGAATACGTCCATCGAAAAAGGCACCAGCTGGTATTCGGTGAGCACCAGCCGCTCCTACAAAACCGGCGATGATACGTGGAAGGAAAGCGACAGCTTAGGCTTCGATGACCTGCTTCACATGGCCAAGCTCCTTGACCAGGCCCACTCATGGATCGGCAAGCAGATGGAGGCGGACTCCAAGGTACGCAAAGCCCGCAAGGAAGCCGACAACGGCGAGGACTAACCGGGCCGGTGCCGGGGTCATCCCCGGCACCGCCGTTTTATCAACAGCTCAAGGAGTAAGAGCCATGACACCCTTCACCGTCGTCTACCTGCCGTTATCGGCACCGCCCAAATTCCCGCTCGGGGCAGTCGTCATCACCAGCAACGCCCAAGCAAGGCTTACCAGCGTCGCCGTCGCAGACGGCTTACGACGCCACGCCATGGGCGACTGGGGTGACATCTGCGAGGAAGACGCCCAGCTCAACGAAGCCGGGCTCATCGAAGGCGAACGCCTGCATTCCGTCTACGGGGCAGGTGAGCACCTCTTCTGGGTCATCACCGAACGTGACCGGTCGGTCACCACGGTGCTGATGCCGGAGGACTATTAGAAGGCCGGGGCGGGCTGTAACCCGCCCCGTAATCAACTTTATAACCTATGGAGAATGATAATATGAACTACCAATCGATTGAAATCAACAAGCTTGTCAAATCCCGTTTCAACGCACGCCGGACGGTGGCCAAGGGTGCCGCCGACGACCTGAAAGCTTCCATCCTCGCCCACGGGCTGATGCAGAATCTGGTGGTCACCGCCGCCGGTGACGGCGGCTTCGAAGTGATCGAAGGTGCCCGCAGGCTGGAGGCCATCAAAGCCTTGCAGGCCGAAGGCAGCCTGCCCGCCGATTACGCGGTGTCGTGCCACGTCGTCGAAGAGGGCGACGCGATGGAAAAGAGCCTAGCCGCCAACACGGTCAGGCTGGCGATGCACCCGGCGGATGAGTACGAAGCGTTCGCCAAGCTGGAGGCGGGCGGCAGCTCGCCTGAGCAAATTGCCGAGCGTTTCGGCAAAACGGTCAAGTATGTCGAGCAGCTGCTGCGATTGGGCAACGCCGACCCGAAGCTGCTGAAAGCCTACCGCGAGGGCGGGCTTTCGCTCGATGCCCTGATGGCCTACGCCATCACCGATGACCGCAAACGCCAGATGAAGGTGTTCAAATCGCTGGGAGATCACCAGCGGGCAAACCCGCGTGCCATCCGTCGGGCGTTGACCGACGCCATGGCGGAAGCCGACGGCCAGCTTGCGAAATTCGTCGGGCTGGAGGCTTACCGCGAGGCAGGCGGCACCATCCAGAGCGATCTGTTCAGCGATGCGGTCTACCTCGAAAACCCGGAGCTTTTAAACGACCTGGCAACTGCCAAGCTGGACGGCGTGAAGCAGCAGCTGGAGGCCGAAGGCTGGGGCTGGGTCGAAGTTTCGCCGGAATACGATTACGGCGTGATTTCGGCCTGCGGGCGGATTCAGCAGCAGCCGGGTGAGGCACCGGCCGAGGTGATCGCGTTGAAAAACCAGCTGATCGCCGAGCTTGAGGAGATCGAGCAAGCCCTTGAGGATACGGAATCCGATGCCTTGCTGGAGGCACAGGAAGCAGCCGAGGCACGCCTTGCCGAGGTGCAGGCGACGATGGCGGGCTTTGCCGCTTACGACCCGCACCAGATGGCGTTCGCCGGGTGCTATGTCACGGTCGGCCACGATGGCTCGCTTCGCACCGACAAAGGGCTGGTGCGGAAAGCCGACAAAAAGCGGCTGGCATCGCCGACTGAGGCGACGGAGCGGAAACCCAAGGGCATGCCCGCTACGCTCAAACGCCAGCTGGAAGCCTACCGGCAACAGGCGGCACAGGCGGAAATCGCCCGCAACCGGCTGGTCGCCCTCGATTTGCTGGTCTTCACCATCGCCAGCGACGCCTTCGGGCACCGTTTTGCCGCCAACAGCTGCTTGGGCGTGAAGTTTGACCTGCAACGCCCGGCGGTGAAGGAGGAAACCCCAGCCGGGGCTTCGATGGCAGCGATAGAGCAGGGGCTGCCGCTGGCGTGGCTGGAGCTTTCCAGCGAAGCCGAGCGGTTCCGGGCGTTATCCGACCTGTCGGATAACCAGAAGCTCGACCTGCTGGCCGCCTGCGTCGCTTCCAGCCTGAAGCCGCAGCTGGCCACCGGCTTTGAGGCCACCGCCTGCGAGCTTGCCCTGTCCCTGACCGGCGCCGACCTGTCCGGCTACTGGCGCCCGACGGCGGCCAACTACCTCGGCCGCATCACCACCCAGCAGCTGCTGGCGTTGGGCGGCGGATTGCTGGGTGAGGCGTGGGCACAAGCCCGCAGCCGCGACAAGAAAAGCGAGCTTGTCGCCCAGCTGGAGCGGGTGTTCGCCGAGCCGGAGAAATACGGCCGCACCCAAAAGCAGGTCGCCGGGATTTCGCAGTGGCTGCCCGAGGGTATGGCGTTTACCGCCGTCACCCCCGAGAAGCCGAAATCCAAAGGCAAAGCCCGTAAAGCAGCCTGATTCAACCGGGGCAGGCGTCAAGCCTGCCCCATTTATTT
>NZ_CP019083.1 GCF_001956985.1 Paludisphaera borealis | reverse complement strand
AGGATCTCGGCCCGCGCGCCGTGTTTGAGGGAATTGAGCCGCGATCGGGATTTGCCGGCGTCGGTCTTCGGTCCGCAACTCTTCTTGGCGTTGGCGCGATTGGCCTGCATCTGAGCTTCGGTGGCCATGACGGAGCATCTCCTCGAAGGGGCGTCGGAAAAGCCTCTATCGATAGGATGTATCGAGATGACCGTTATCGAAGCGCTCGGAGAGGTGAATCCGTCAGCTTGCGCGGGACTTATCCGAATATGCGGCGAATCTGACATGAACGCCTGCGTGCAATTGGCTGATGCTGAGGGGGAGGACGTGTGGAATTCGGTAAAGGCAAACCTCGTCCGCCTCCCCTCGCGAGGGGAGAAGGGAATTCGGCCCCGGCTCGCCTGCGTCCCAAAAGTAAATCGCGCTAGGGGAAGGTCATTCGAGGAGATCGTCACGGAGCTTGGGCTTGGCATCTAGTTCCGCGCCGCATTTCGAGCAGAACCTCATCGGATTGAGCCAATTTTGGTTGTGGAGGGTGGCCCCGCATTGATTGCAGAAATACGTGAACTTGATATTCAGATAGGAAATGAGTGCTGTGGCTGGAATGACGAAGACCAGCATTCCCAGGGCCCCGAGCGAGCGGGAAGAAAGGACCATGAGCGTGGTCGAGAACAGGACGAACAGGACGCCTACGAGGAGGATATATCGGGGGAACCATTTCCGCTTGAAGGCGACGTCCCTCCCGAGATAGAAGACGAGGAACCCGCCGATCCCGAGGACGACCCATGTGCCGAAGAAGCATGCCGTGACGATGCCTTCGAGTATTTTGGCGGTGTCGGGCTTCATGGCGTCCTGATGGTTGATGGCTAGGCGGACATCACGGCCGTTGCATCCGGGAACCTGTCGCTTCCCGCCGCGAGCGGCAAGCGGGCGGGGAGGGTTTCGAGGGACTCGATCGCTCGAATCAACTCCTTGGGCCAGCGGCCAAGGGCGTCCCAGCCCGGTTTTCATCTATTCCTGGCCCTGGCGCACAGCTTCGACCACCGCGGCCCGATCGGCGACGTTGAGCAGCTTCTGAGCAATCATCCGCGTACCCCAATACCTGAAGGTTCACGTTTTCTAGGGAGATTATCGCCAGTTGACCAGCGTGAGGGGGTAGCCAAGCTGCTGGATTCGCTGGAAATGGGCGGTATTGCCTGTCACCAGCTCAAGGCCGTGATGCAGGGCGATGGCGGCAATCATTCGGGTCGGAAGTGCCGATAGGCTGGCCGATTCTCTCCAGCTCACCGGCGATGCAGCCCGCCAACTCGGCGGCGGGCTGATCAAAGTGCAGGATTTCTTCGAGGGCGATGGCGGCGTGAAACGCTTGCAGGCGGCGGCTGGCCTGCGATTTTTGGAAGCCCCGGATCACTTCCATGACCGTTACGGTAGAGAAAGTCAGAATGCCTTGGGATCGGCGATAGGTGGTCGCGTTTTGCGTGACGGTCGGGTTCACCGCCTTGAGGATTTCGGAATAGATGTCGGTGTCGAGCAGGGCCTTATTCAACGTTGATGTCCCGCCATGTCTCTTCCCGACGCTTGCGGTAGGCGTCCGCTACGATTTCGTCCAGCTCGTCGGCGGCGTCCCGCATGGAGCCGATGGAGCCTAAGCCCGGATCGGTCTGAGCGGGGGGGGATTGACGTAGGAATGATCGCACGGCTTGGGCGACCAGCTTATCCGCCGACGCGAAATGGCCGCTGTGCACCACCGCACAGATCGATTGCTCTAGGCAAGCTGATAAATAGGTGATGATGTGAGCGATTGTTATATGTATGCAAGTTTATCACAGCCCGGCGGCGTTGCCCAGCCGCCAGTGTGCGTGGGTGCATGGGATTGAAACAGAAAAGAATACCGTACAAAATTTCGTTAAAGTAGGCCTCGATCTTTGGTAGGCTCGCACGCAATCGTGCATGAAATGCTTGGCCGCTTAAATCGCCCGAGGGGCTGGGGGGAATCCGTGAAGTACATTGGGATGCTCTGTAGAAAACCCGTAGTCGCACAATCATGACGTTATGGGTAATGGCCCGAAGGACGATCTCGCGGCACTGGGTCGGATGCTTCCGCGCGCGGAGGGCCGAGCCCAAGCGCCGCTTGAGCATCGAGTTCACCGTCTCCACCTGCCACCGTTGACCGTACTTGCGTTTGAGCCCGGCGAAACGCTGTTTCATCACCCGCCGCCACCAGCCCGTGGGGGGCTTGTCGGTCGGCCGGCCCCGCTTCGGCGGGATGATCGTCCGCACGCCGTGCGACCGGACGGCCCGGTGGACCCGTTCGGCGTCGAAGTCGGCGTCGGCCAGCAGCGTGTCGATCCGGGCGCGGCGCACGGCCTGGGTCCAGGCCCGGCCGAACTGCACCAGATCCGACGCCGGGCCACGCCCCGGGACCGCCGAGAGGATCATATGGCTCCGGCAGTCGACCACGAAGACGACCTTCGGATAATGCGCGTAAGTCCTGGCGGGGTCGGAGTCTCCGGCGGAGCGACGCTTGGCGTAGTAGCGGCTGACGTGCCGCGACTCCATCCCCGTGCCGTCGACGGCCGCCAACGGGACGCGGCGCTTCAGCGTGCCGTCCTCCCTCGCACGATCGAGCACGGCGTCGAACATCCGGCGGCCGGGGACCGAGGCCAGCAACCGCTGTGCGGCCTTCTGAAACGTGGTGAAGTGCGGGACGACCGTCAGCCCGATCCGGTCCCGGAGGTCGGCCTGGTCCGCCAGATGCGCCGCCAACCCGCGGTAGTCGAGGCGGAGGAACTCCTTGAGCACCAGGCAGGCCAGAAGTTGAGGCTGGGTGAACTTCTTGGGGCTGAACTGGTGGCGGTGCGCCGGAAGGGCGCGACAAGCCGCCTCGTAGGCGACCTGGAACACCCGCAGTGGTGATTTGCTCGTAGTCACATGTCATTCTACGACCGCCAGTGGACGACGGTTCACTGGTTTTCTACAGAGCAACATTGGGACGATTGAAGATCTTCAAACCATCGTCAAGGTATGCGGCTTCTCGATTGTCGAGACGCGAGAGCAGGAGAATTGTAAGCAGATTCGTACGTCTGACGGGGCAATTGTCAACTGGTATCCTTCAACTGGAACCCTGACACCGCAAGGCAAGGCGGATATTAAGAAGCGATTCATCGACGCTTGGGATTCTTACCACGGAACACCATCATCCATGCAATCGTCGGCAGAGGAAGTTCCATTGCCCGTGCATCCGTCGAATCCCATGAACGCATCCAAAAAAGTATTCGTCGTGCATGGTCATGATTCGGTGGCACGTGAACAGCTTGAGCTGATCATCCATAAACTAGGTCTTAACCCTTTTGTATTGGCCAACTCAGGCGGCGGCGGTCTGACGATCATCGAAGCCTTGGAGAAGGAGATCGGCCCAAGTAACAATCAAGCACGCTTCGGCATAGTGCTCATGACACCGGACGATATCGGCTATTCAAAAGTCGATGGTGTCGAAAAAGCGGAACCCCGTGCTCGTCAAAACGTAGTCCTCGAACTAGGTATGCTGATTTCAGCTATCGGACGCCCGAACATTGCGATTCTTCGCAAGGGTCATCTTGAGGAGCCGTCTGACGCCAAAGGGGTCTTGTACATACCATTTAATGATCATGTTAAAGAGGTGGTGCCAAAGTTGACCAACCGCTTACGTGAGGCCGGTTTCATTCTCAACCCTGATGCGATTGCGAATGCATCGGCGTAATTACATGCGCCAGTATATGAAAGAATTTATGTATTTATGTGTGTTGTTTGTAAGGCGACTTAGGGGGAAATAATCCCCTTTATTGCCCCCTAGGAACATGCTACCTTCCGGGTGATATAGCTTCATGCATGATGGCTTCGAAGAGAGGAGGCCGTCCATGATTGACGCCCATATCGAGGAGGCCGCTCCGACGCCCGCGAAGCCGGAGTGGAAATACGAATGGTTCTCATGGCTGCTCATAAATGTGTATTTCGCAGTCACCGGCGTCCTGTGGCTCGCGGACGAAGATCGGATCATGCGGGTCGTGGGCGGCTTGACCGCGACCTTCGGCGCGGTGACGTTCGGCCAGATGATCGCCACGCAGATGACCGGCAGGCCGCCCAACCCGCACTTGCGGACGGCGATGATCGGATTAATTGGCGTTGTGATATGTGGAATGAGTTATGGTTTGGTCGTCTCGGTGATTTCGCTGATTAAGTCGCCCTCCGGCGGGACGCCGGGATGACGGGCGGGGAGAAGGATCGACCGATGACGAACGAACTGGTGATTGCGAATTCGGGCGGCGTGGCGGCGGCGGGCGCCAGCACACTGCTTCCGTCGCTGGTCGAGCGGGCGGGCGGTGCGGACCGCTTGGCTTGGGATGAAGACTTTTGATGCATGCGTTATGGAACAAGAGAGGGTGCATATGTCGCTTTTTCGACGGCAGTTCACCCTCGGCCAGTGGGCTAAACTGATTGTCTTATGTGCCTTATACTTTACGTTGGCCCGTATATCGGTACCAGGTGCCGTGAATTTCTTAACGACGGTCGTGCTGAGCAGCTCCCACCACCGGGCGAAGGAAAGTCCGGCCGGCGTCGACGGTGTCGTCCTCCGCTTCCTCACGCTCGTCGGCTGTGGCACGGCCTATTACGCGTACTTTTACTTCCTCCCTCATCCAGCCGCCACGGGCGGAGTAGTCCTGTTTTCTTTTTACTCCCTGATTTTCGTTGGTTCGCTGTGGGAGTACGTCGTAAGCAGACCCGGTTACCCGTCGTGCGGCCCGATCGTGAGGATTCGGCTTGGCGACGATGTAAGCAGACCCGCTCACCCGTCGTGCGGCCCCATCGTGAGGATTCGGCTTGGCGACGATCGGAAATCGAAGACTCCGTCAGACGCTTCGGGCGGCTTTGGGATGGGAGCGGATGATGTCTAACGGGTTGGTCAAGGTCTCATCGGCAAGCGTTCCTGCGACCGGTGAGGCGGCCCCGCTGCCGTCGCTGGTGGAGCGGGCGGGGGGGGCTGCGCGGTTCGCCTGGGATGAGTATTTCTACGCCGTGCACCACAACCCGCACACGCAGAAAGCCTACCTGCGGGCGGTGCGGAGGTTCCTGGACTGGTGCGAGGGGCAGGGGAGGGAGCTGCCGACGATCACGCCGGGCCAGGTCGGGCAGTATCTCGTCGGCCTGGGCGGCTCGCCCGCCAAGCGGAACCTGGCCCTGTCGGCGTTGCGGGGCTTCTTCGACCGTCTGGTCAACCGGCACGTCGTGGTGCTCAATCCGGCCACGTCGGTCAAAGGCGTGAAGGATCAGGTGGTGGAGGGCAAGACGCCGGAGATCACCGTCGAGCAGGCCCGCACGCTGCTGGCGTCGGTGGACACGGGTCATGTCGTCGGCCTGCGTGACCGGGCGGTCCTCGCCACGCTGGCTTACACCGCATGTCGGGCGGGGGCGGCGGCCAAGCTGCGGTTGGGGGATTTCCAGCACGACGGATCGCAGTCGGTGCTGCGGTTCCAGGAGAAGGGGGGCAAGAGCCGGGAAATCCCGGTGCGGCACGACCTGGACGGCTTCATCCGGGCCTACGTCGAGGCGGCGGGCGTCGGCGGCCAGCCGAAGGATTCGCCGCTGTTCCGGGCGGCGGTCAACGGTACGTCGAGGACGCTCACCGGCAACCCGCTCACCAGCAAGCGGATCTGCGAGTTGGTCAAGCGGCGACTGAAAGACGCCGGGCTGCCGTCGCGGCTGTCGCCCCACAGTTTTCGGGTGGCGGCGATCACCGACCTGCTGACCCAGGGCGTGCCCCTGGAGGACGTGCAGTATCTGGCCGGGCACGCGGAGCCGCGTACCACCGGACTTTACGACCGTCGGCAGAAGAAAGTCACGCGGAATATTGTGGAGCGGATTTCAATCTGAGTTCCCTCTGAATCAGGAACTCAAGTTTGTGGATGCCATGATTGACGGCCATGGCTTCGGTTGTCGATGAGAATTACGGGCTACGTTGTTCGCCGGCGGGATCGGATTCGCCCTCCTTCTCCTGGTTGGCGGACTGACGCTGTTGAAAAAGACCCGTGCCCGCGGCCAAACCCCTCCTCTCGTGAATGATGTGGGTGGACCGTTCGATGAGACTTCCATTTCGCAATGAACTCGACGAGGTCTTTCGCAGCGACAAGCCCGTCTGGCTGAAGATCGCCGGATGCGCCGCGGTCACGGGTTTCGTGGTCGTCGTCTCGATTCTGCGGAGCCGACGTCAAGGCAGCCTGGGGATCGATCTGACGGCGCAGGCGATCGTGGCGCTGGGCTTGGCTTCGGCGGCGCTGGGCGCCGGCGTCGGACTGGCCCTTGCGCTCAAGGACGTGGTCCGACGTCGACTGGATCGGGGAGAACGCGTCAACCCGCTGCTCGTGTTGTTCTTCGGCTACGGCGTCCGATCGCGAGTGGTCTGGGTCTCCGTTCTTGCATTTGTGATTATGGCAGCCATCATGATGTTTTGGTGAAATGTTCTGCCAGAGACGTTGCGAGCGTGGCGTCGTTCAACGCCTTCAGCTCGACCAGGGCCGTCACTTCTTCACCTGGCCGGCGTCGAGGAGGTCGAGTTTGGTCTCCCGCCCGACTTTTTGCACGCTCTGGGCTTTGTCGTAGCTCTCGATGAGCGCCCGGTAGGGCGGGACGATATGGTCGACCATGACCTGCGCGAAATCTATCGCATCGGGGCGGTGTTATGTGCTCATGGTTTCGGCGAGCACGGCGTAGGATGGCGCCGGCCTGGGCGACGCGGGCGATCGTCAGGTCGGTCGCCATCTTCGACCAGTTGCCCGACGCGTCGACGAAGCAGAAGACCTCGTAGCCGGCGACGAGGGCGCTCAGCGCGGGGAACGACATGCAGAGCCGAATATCTGCAAGCCGTCGCCGACGGCCGCAACGTCCCCGTCGCATCCGAGGCCGATCCGCGCTGGGACGAACTCGACAGCGAGCTTGTCGACGATGAAGATGAACTCGGCGACTGGGAAATCGAGGATGAGGACGAAGACGAAGACGAGGAGTTTTATCCGGTTCCCAAGCCCCGACGTTCGAGGAAGTCGACGGCTCGAAAGGCCGTTCGAGCGAGTGGAACGATTTGCTGACGTCGATCCGCGAAACGTACCCAGGCCGTCCCCGCTTCATGGACATTCTCGACTGCCTCGACGGTCAGACGATCGTGCAGTCGAGGCGGAAGTGAGTCCGACCCCGGGGTCTTCAACTGAGGTGGGTGAGACGCCCTCCGGGCCAGGCTATCTTCTCTTCCTGGCGGTGGTTAGTCTGTTGGCAGACCAACCATCCCGCCGGATTGGACGGCGAGACCGATCGAGCGACGGCGCTCCGAGTCGAGACGAAGCGGCGGGATGGTCGTCTCCAGCGGCGGCCTCTGCCTATGAACGACGTCACGCGCATCCTCTCGGCAATCGAGCAGGGCGATTCCGAGGCGGCCGAGCGGCTCCTGCCCCTCGTCTACGACGAGCTCCGCAAGCTCGCCGCCCAGAGGCTCGCGCACGAGAAGCCGGGGCAGACCCTTCAAGCCACGGCCCTGGTCCATGAGGCCTACCTCCGGCTGGTAGGGGAACAGGGGTCTTACTGGCAGGGTCGAGGCCACTTTTTCGCCGCCGCCGCCGAGGCGATGCGACGCATCCTTATCGACAACGCCCGAAGGAAGCAGACCGAGAAGCATGGCGGAGGGCGCCGCCGGTGGAACATCGAATGCTTCGATATCGCGGCCGAGGCGTCTCCCGAGGCGCTCCTCGATCTCGACGAGGCCCTCGCCAAGCTCGCGGGCGAAGACCCAGCCAAGGCGGAACTGGTCAAGCTCCGCTACTTCGCCGGCCTGACCGTCGAGGAGTCCGCACGCGTCCTCGGCATCTCACGCGCGACGGCGGACCGCCACTGGCACTATGCACGAGTTTGGCTGTATTGCGAGCTGGGTGACGCGGCGCGGCGGCCGGAAGCGCCGGAGAAGAAGCCGGGCCTGTGAGGCGCGCCCGCGTCCGTTCTCGCATTGCTAGACGGGCCGAGACGCGCGACCACCGCACTGAGGGCTTATGGCATGGATCGTACCGCCAGGAACGCCGACGAGCTCTTCTTCGCAGCGTTGGAAATCGATGACCCGGAAGCCCGGGAGTCCTTCCTGGTCGCGTCCTGCGGCCCGGACGCGGGCCTGCGCGATCGCGTCGAGCGGTTGCTGGCGGCCAACTCGCGGGTCGGCCACTTCTTGGAGCCCCGGGCCGCCGTGGCGACGATCGCGGATTCGGGCGCCCCTCTCGTGGAAGGGCCGGGGACGGTCATCGGACCTTACAAGCTGCTGGAGGCGATCGGCGAGGGGGGCATGGGCGTCGTGTACATGGCTGAGCAGGTCGAGCCCGTCCGCAGAAAGGTCGCGCTGAAGGTCGTCAAACCCGGCATGGATTCACGGCGAGTCCTCGCCCGATTCGAGGCCGAGCGCCAGGCGCTGGCGATGATGGACCACCCCAACATCGCCAAGGTGCTCGACGCCGGCTCGACCGATTCCGGCCATCCCTATTTCGTCATGGAGCTGGTCAAGGGGGTGCCGATCACCGACTATTCCGACCGGGAGCAGCTTTCCATCCCCGAGCGGCTCGACCTCTTCGTCCTGGTCTGCCGGGCGGTGCAACACGCGCACCAGAAGGGAATCATCCACCGCGACCTGAAACCTTCCAACATCCTGGTGACGATCATCGACGGAGCCCCGGTGCCGAAAGTGATCGACTTCGGCGTCGCCAAGGCGACCGGCGACCTGCTCACCGACAAGACGCTGTTCACAGGATTCGCGCAGCTCATCGGCACGCCGCTGTATATGAGCCCCGAGCAGGCCCAGCTCACGGGCGTCGACGTCGACACCCGAAGCGACATCTATTCGATGGGGGTGCTGCTCTACGAGCTGCTCACCGGCACGACGCCGTTCGACGAGGAGACGCTTCGCAAGGCGGCGTTCGACGAGATGCGGCGGATCATCCGCGAGGAGGAGCCCCCCAAACCGAGCACCCGACTGAGCGTGCTCGGCGAACTCCTCACGACCACGTCGGCGAAGCGGAAAGCCGACCCTCGGAGACTCGGGCAGTCCCTGCGCGGCGAGCTGGACTGGATCGTGATGAAGGCGTTGGAGAAGGACCGGCGGCGGCGGTACGAGACGGCCAACGACTTCGCCGCCGACGTGATGCGGCACCTCGCCGATCAGCCGGTGGAGGCGTGCCCCCCCTCCGCGTTCTACCGACTCAAGAAGTTCTCCCGCCGGAATCGGGTGGCACTCGCCACGTCCGGGGTCATCGCGGCCGTCTTGATTTCGGGCGGCGCGGTCAGCACGTGGCAGGCGATCCGTGCGAATCAGGCCCGGCGAGACACCGAGGGGGCCTTGGCGACGGCGCGCCAGGCTGTGGACGAGATGTACACCGAAGTGGCGGAGGAGTGGCTCGGCGGCAAGCCGGAGCTCAATCCCTTGCAGAGGAAGTTTCTTGAGAAGGCGCTGATGTTCTACGAGGGCTTCGCCGCTCGGGATGGAGCCGATCCCGCGATCCGGCATGGCGCCGCCGACGCCGCCGATCGGGTCGGCAATATCCGGGCGAGGCTTGGTCTACTTGAGCAAGCGATCGTCGCGGACCGCCAGGCGCTGACGATCCGCAAGGAGTTGGCCGAGGCCCACCCGGACAACAGTGATTATTGGCGCAGCCTCACTGGTTCCTATGATCAGACTGCCATTCATCTTTCTTATCTGGGCAAGAGGCGCGAAGCCGAGCAGGAGCACAATAACGCGATCGAAAGCATCGAGCGGATCCTCCAGAACGATCCCACTTCCACCGTGGACCGCAACCGGTTGGGGATGGCGTTGATTAACCAGGGAATCACGCTCGCGGAATTGGGCCGGAACCGAGAAGCGGAGCAAGTGCTCCAACGCAGTTGCGACCACTTCGAGCGGCTGACGAAGGAAGACCCCGGCTCGGCCGCCTCATATCAGAATAATCGCTCGTTCGCCCTGAGCAACCTCGCCGGCGTGTGGCGAGAGGCCGGTCGGTTCACGGAAGCGGAGGCGGGTTTCAAGAAAGTCCTGGAAATCCAGCAACGCGAACGCGTTCCCGACGTCTCTCCCGGGGGCCAGGCTTTCATTGGCAGTCAGCTCATGTCGTTGGCCGCCGTCTACTCCGGAACTCGCCGTCATCAGGACGCGCTCGATACATATCGTCAGGCAATAAACACCTATGAGAAGGTGGTTGCAGGGCATCCTGAACGCCACGCAACCCGGCACAAACTCATCCTCTGCCGCACCAACCAGACGATGCTGCTGATGGGCCTTGACAGGCGTCGGGAAGCGGAGGAGGCCATCCAGCGCTTCTTGCCCGAGGCCGAGAAGCTCGTCGAGGACTATCCCGCCTTCGCTCAATACCGCGAAGCAGCGGCAACGGTTCACTTCCTGATGGCGGACCTGCACTCGGCGTCGTCCGAGGAGCATTCCGACGACCCGGCGCTCGCCCAGACGCTGGCCCGCAGGGCCGTCGAGCTTGCGCCGGAGTCCGGAATGGCTCGACAATCGCTGGGATGGGCCCTGTACCGCACGGGAGACTGGAAGGGCTGTGTCGAGTCATTCAAGAAGGACGGGGAGAAGGCGACGGACTTCTTCCTGGCGATGGCCTACTGGCGTTTGGGCGACAAGGCCAAGGCCCGCGAAGTGTTCGATCGTTCCAGCACATGGCTCGTGGGTTACGAGCAGCGCTGGACTCGGAATCCGAATGTCTACCCCATACCGTCGATGCAGCGTCGGGTTCGAGCCGAGGCGGCTGCCCTGATGGGTTTGGACGCCGCGACCCCGCCCGAGGCCGTCGCTGCCCCGAAGTGACCGGTTCGCCGACCTTGATCGGCTGAGTATGCGGGGCGCAATCGCGACCCGCGACGCCCGCCCACGCCCTTGACCGTCCAATCACGGCGCATGCCTTCCCGAGATTCATCCACCTCATCCAATGCGTCACGAAAATAATTCGAGGCGAGTGAGGCGCGCCGGGCGGTCTTTTCGCATTGCTCTGCGAAAGGGTGATCGCCGGCGACGAGCCGTCGACCGCTCGGGCAATTCCGAAAGTCCCGAGGCCGCCTGTTGCTCGGGAGAAATCGCGAACCATCCCACTCCTGGCGGCGGCTTGCCTGCCCGGGGACGAGGGGAAAGTACGTCCCGCAAGCCGTACCCCATGAGGCTTGACGACCATGATGTCGATCCGCACCCAACGTCGCCGCGCCCTCCGCCCCCGGCTGGAATCGCTCGAGGGCCGCGTCGTGCTCTCCGCCGTCTTTGATTCGGTACTCGGGGTCGGGAGCGACACGGGCCACGGCCCCCTGCCTAACCGCATCGCCGTCGACTCCGCAGGGAACACCTACATAACCGGCGTCTTCGCGAGAGAGACGGACTTCGACCCGACGGTCAACCGTCCCAACGGCACGGACGTTCTCACGCCGCGCGGGGCGACGGACGCTTTCGTCGCCAAGTACGCCCCCGACAACTCGCTCGTCTGGGCCCGTCGAATGGGCGGCGACGACGCCGCCTCCACAGCGGACACGGGGGCGGACCTCGCCGTCGACTCGGCCGGGAATGTGTTCGTCACCGGGGCTTTCATCGGGCGGGCCGACTTCGGATCGTTCACCTTGACCAGCGCCGGCGACTCCGACGCCTTCGTCGCCAAGCTCGACGCGAACGGCTCCGTCCTTTGGGCGAAGTGTTGGGGAGGGACGACCCGAGACGGCGGCAACGGCATTGCAGTCGACGCCGCCGGCAACGTCGTCTCGGTCGGCAACACGATCGCCGTTAATTCCGCGGGCGGGCAAAACTACACCGGGTTTGAGGTGCGCAAGTTCGGCCCGACGGGGGCGGCCGTGTGGTCCAAGCGGATCGACAACTCGGGCGGGACCGCCGTGAGCGTGGCGACCGACGCGGCGGGCAACGTCTTCGTGGGCGGACAGTTTTACGGAACGACGGACTTCGACCCCGACCCGAAGAAGACGAACAACGTCGCCGGGGCGAGCAAGATGGCGGTGAACGGTGGTGCGAACAGCTACGTCCTGAAGCTCACGAATTCGGGCGCGTTCGGCTGGGTCGCGCCGTTCGTGGCCAAGACGGCGGAGGCCTCGAATTCCTGGGCCTTCATCGAAGACCTCGCCGTGGACGGTGGGGGGAGCGTGGTCGTCGGGGGCCATGTCAGCGGCCAGGTCGATCTGAATCCGAGTTCGTCGATCGACTACCGACTCCCGACCCCGAATCAGTTCAACGGGTTCGTCGCCAAGCTGTCCGCCGGCGGATCGCTTGCGTGGGCCAAGCTGACGGGCGGTAAATACGTCCATTCGGTGGCCATGGATACGTCCGGGGCCGTCTACGCCACAGGCCAATTCAGCGCAGAGGGATTCACCCGCGGCTCCGGTTTGCCTGACGTGGCGAGCAACGGCGGGCTAGACGTATACGTGACGAAGTTCACGGCCGCGGGCTCGGTGGACTGGGCCCTGACGTTCGGCGGGGCCGGGACGGACGTCGCCTTCGGCATCGCCGTGGACGCTTCCGGCACGATCTACCTGGTCGGCCGAAATCAGTATACGGTCGACTTCGACCCGGACCCGTCGACTACTCACGATCTGGATGGATCGGGATATCTTGGAATGTTCGTCCTGAAACTCCGGCAGTCGTGATCGGGAGTCGAGAGGATTGTTTGAACCGGCCCCGGGTCGAGATCAATCCACCCGGAGCCGGTTAAACGTCGCTTCCGTCCCGGCAATCCTCCGACTTCGATCAGCGACCGCTCTGGGTCAGTGTGGTTTTGATCCAGGCGAGGTTGCGTTCGAATTCCTCGGAGGAGCGTCGGAAGGTCGAGAAGCTCGATCCGAACGTGCGCGTGCAGAGCCAGGCGCCGAGCGCGGCGATGACGAGGCTTCCCAGGCCGACGAACATGAGGGCGACGGCCGGGCGGAGTTGCAGGGCCTCGGCCAGCCAGAGGGCGAGGCCGGCGACGAGGGCCGTCATGCCGGCGACCGAGATCAAGCCCAGGACCGCCAGCCCGCCGATGGCGGGGGCGGCCTTGAGCAGGCTTTCGCGCATGTCGGCCGCGGCGAGCTTGGTCTGGAGCGTCGCGAGGGTGGCCAGGTCGTTGCCGAACGAGCTGACGTTGCCCATCAGCCCATTCGGTCGAACCGTCTTGTCGTTCAGGAGCGTTTGATGAGCCATCCGAGGAGGACCCCCACAGCCAGCGACACGCCGACGGCTTTCACGGGGTTGGACACGATCGCGTCTTCCAGCGATTGCCGGTACGGGCTGATCGCGTCTTGCATATCGTCGACGGCGCTCCGGGCGGTTCGGCTCATGTCCTGAAACCCGCGCTGGGCTTGCTTGCTCACGTCGCCGAACGCCTGGCGGGCGTCTTCCACCGGTTGGCGGGCGCTATCGGCCCAGCCGCCGAAAAGTTGATGAGAGTTCATAGAAAAGTCTCCTTTCGCGTCCATGGATTGAAACGGAGCTCAACCTCGTTTGGGCATCCGATAAACGGCGTCTCCGCCGTACGATTCACCCGGATTCCCCGCCGAAGAGGAGGGGCCGTCGTCGCCGGGCTGACTGGGGTGCGGATTCAGGTTCAGGTGCTGTTTGAGCTGGCTTTCGAGCCACATGGCGGCGTACGCCTGGACCGACTGGCTGACGAGCGGCCAGACGAGCCCGAGCGCCCAGCCGGTCGCTTTTCGGCCGAGCGATTTCGGCGGCTTTTCGGGGCGGGCCGCGTACTCCGGCGTCATGGACGCTTCCAGCAACGGCTGGATGTTCGTCACCGTCCGCTCGATGCGGCGACGGCGCTTGGGGACGACGAAGTAGCCCACCGCAAGGCCGACGCCCAGAGCGATGTACGGGTGCTTGCGGATGTTCGACCGCCAGTCCATGGCGTCCTCGACCTCGCTCACGACGTTCGAGACGTTGTAATGCATATCGTGGCGGATCTGAGCCATTTGCTGGCGGATGTCGTCGACGTCGCTCACGATTCATGCACCTCGGCGGTCTCGCCGGCATCAAGGATCGCCGTCACGGCGTCGATCGGTAAACGCTTCGCCAACTCGGTCCAGGTGACGATCCCCACCAGATTGGAACTGGCGTCGATCACCAGCGCGATTCGCGAGTTGGCCGTCGTCATCGTGTGGACGACTGTATCGAGCGAGGCGTCGGCGGCGACCGACGGCACGTCCTTGGACATGATCGCCGTGACCGGCTGCTGGGCGAGGTCCGGGTTGTCGGCCACCGCCAGCGCGACGTCGCGGTCGATCACCACGCCGAGCGGCTTGCCCGTGTCGACGACCGGAACCACGTCGCTGTCCTCTTCTTTGAAGATCATCACGGCTTCCGTCACCGTGCTGAACGGCGAACACGTCCGCGACAGCGGCGTCATCACGTCGGCCGCCGTCAGCTCCTCCGTCGCGGCGTTCTCGATGGAATTGGACGGGTCGACGCTCATGATCGAAAACTCCAGCCTTGCGTGCGTCATCCGAACTCGCCCTCCTCGCTGTCGAGGAAACGCGGTTCGCTGCTTGAAGGGATGGATAATGCAGATCCCGTGCCGCAATCACCCGGGCGTCGAGCCGGCGAGGACAGGCGGAGCCGCGCGATTCAGGATCACCGCCCGGGCCGACGCCACGGAGACGACGATCCGGTTGGCCGTGGCGGGTCGCAACTGATCGATGATGCGGGAGGGCTCGGCGCTCAGATCCCAGTATCCAAAGACGACCGGAACGTCGTCGTGGCGGGCGCGAATCCGCCTAGTCAGGTAGCGGGCGCGGGTCAGTCCCTCCGGGGGCAAGTGCGAGATGAGGATCATCCCCGGTTCGAGACGGGCGATCTTCTCGGAGAGCTGGAGCGAGGAGCCCCCGGCCGACATGATCGTGATCCGGACGCCCGACGGCTTGAGGACCATGTTAAGCATGCGGAGGACCAGGGAGTCGGCGCCGCCGCCGGTCGCGATCCCCACGAAGGGATGCTCCTCCGCGTCGATGGGGACCGGAGTTTGGAGCGGATCGACCTGAGCCGCCGCCGCCGTCGTCGAGGGCGTGGGCGTCGTCAGCACGACGTCATCGTTGTCGGCGACGTCGTCCAGCCACTCGCGGACCAGCCGCCAGATGAATGCGACGTCACGGCTCTCGATGAATTCATGGGCGCGGTCGTGATCGGCGCGGGAGAGGGTCGGGATCACGATCTGATCGCATACCTCCTCGAACGAACGGGTCTTGAGCGCCTCTTCGAGGAGCGTCAAGGAGCCGTCCTGATCACGGTTGAGTACGCGCTGATACCAGCGGAGGTCGTCGGCCACCGCGACGTCGTGGCTGAGCAAGGCGCCGAGAAAGCCGAGCCCAGGAATCGACCGGCCGGCGACCGCCAGGCAGACGGTCAGGGCGTTCGCCAGCAGCAGGCCGAGGCCTCCCCAGAGCCAGGTCCAGAACATGGCGGCGATCAGCAGCCCGATCGGCGAAATTCCCGTGCTCTTGCCGTAGAGCAGGGGCTCGACGCCGTTGACGACCAGTTCGACCGTGGCGAACAGGGCGAACACCAACGCGAGCTGGGTCCATCCGGGGAAGTGCGCGACCGAGATCAACGCGGGGAACGAGAACGACAACACGGTTCCCACGTAGGGGATGAACCGGAACATCGCGGCCAGGAACCCCCAGAGGGCCGGTGACGGCAGGCCGATGGCCCAGAGCCCCAGCCCGATCACCAGGCCGAAGCCCGCGTTGACCAGCGACAGGGCCGTCAGGTAGCTGCTGAGGCCCGAGCCGATCTGCGCCAGGGTCTTGGTGGTGACCCCGATCCGCCCCCAGCCGACGAGTTGGATGATGCGGTCGCCGATGTCGTCGCGTTCGAAGAGCAGGAAGACGACCAAGAGGAGGACGATGCCCCCCATGGCGACGATCGACTCGAACGGGCCGAGGAAGGCGTGCAACGTTCCCAGGATGTCGTTCCCCGACACGATCCGCACCGGGGTCGCTTTGATCTCCTCTTCAGATCGATTCGAGGCTTCGAAGTTGGAGACCGCGTCGTAGACCCTGTCAAACGCCGACCCGCCGGAGGGCTTGAGCCTCGTCAGCTTGGCCCGGATCTTCTCCTGGTAATCGGGAATGTGCTCGGCCAGGCTCGCGAACTGGCCGCCGACCACGTAGACGATCCCGCCGATCACCGCCAGCATCAGAATCAGCACCAAGGCGACGCTGAGCACCCGGGGAAGGCCCAGGTGTTCGAGCTTGGCCGTCATCGGCGCCAGGAGGAACGTCAGGAGCACTGCGAGGGCGACGGGCTTGAACACGTCGGCGGCCACCGACATGGCGAAAATGATCAAACCGCCGATGACCAGCGCACGCATCAGCCGGATCGAATTCGCATCCAGGTTCATCGTTTTCCCATCCCTCATAAACTTCGATCGATGTCGTCGGCGAGAGGCCGCCGGCCTCGCGTTGAATCTCTCGTCCCACCGTCGCCAGCTTCCTCGCACTCGCAACCGCGATGCCGGGAACGACCGCCAGGACGAGAATTCCGAAGTCGACCGCCCCCCGCGATGTGCGCGAGGGTTCCCCGCCATGCGCAGGGGATTGCCTACGCCCGCGGCAGGAGCGGGAAAGAGAGTGGTTCGCGTAAGGACATGTGCTGACTTACTTCGGTTTGTACGCGGCGGTGTCGATCTTGTAGTGGGCGATCTTGGCCGAGATGCTGCGTCGGGAGAGGCCGCTGATCTTGGCGCAGCGTCCCACGTGGCCCCGGCATTTCCGGAGCGCCTTGCGGAGGTAACGTTCCTCGAAGGCCGCGGTCAGCTCGGAAAGCTGGTCGGTCAGCGGCCGGGCGAGGTCGACGTTGAGCGAGCCCTTGCGGCCCTGGCGGGGCAGGAGGTCGCGGGGCAGGTTCTCGGGCCGGATCTCGCCGTTGCGCGCGGTGACGCAGGCGCGCTCCATGGCGTTTTCAAGCTGTCGGATGTTGCCGGGCCAGGCGTAGGTGAGCAGCCGCTCCATCGCCTCGTTCGAGATGTGATAGGCGTTCTGACCGGGCCGGGAGTACTTCTGGGCGAAGTAGGTGGCCAGCAGCGGGACGTCCTCGGGACGCTGCCGCAGGGGGGGAAGGTCGATCTTCACGACGTTCAGGCGGTAATAGAGGTCTTCCCGGAACTTGCCCTCCTTGACCAGCGCGTCGAGGCCGCGGTTGGTGGCGGCGATCACGCGGACGTCAACTTCGATCGTCTGGTTGCCGCCGATCCGCTCGAACTTCCGCTCCTGGAGCACCCGCAGCAGCTTCACCTGCATGGGCAGTGGGATGTCGGCGACCTCGTCGAGGAACAGGGTCCCTCCGCTGGCGATCTCGAACCGCCCCTTGCGCTGGCCGGCCGCCCCGGTGAACGAGCCCTTCTCATGCCCGAACAATTCGCTTTCCAGGAGCGATTCGGGGAGCGCCGCGCAGTGCACGGGGACGAACGGCCCGTTGCGGTGGACGGAGGACGCTTGGTGGATGGCCCGCGCCACTTGCTCCTTGCCGGTGCCCGTCTCGCCCTCGATCAGGACCGTGGTCGTGGTGTCGGCGACGTGGCCGATCAACTCGAAGATGTCGTACATCCGCGGGCACTTGCTGAGGATGTTCCAGAACCGGTGCCGCTCGCCGATCTGCGAGCGGAGGGCGGTCAGCTCGTCCTGCAAGGTGCGCTCGCGAAGCGCGCGTTCCACGAGCAAGCAGAGGTGTTGCGGGTCGGGGGGCTTGGTCAGGAAGTCGTAGGCGCCCAGCCGCATGGCCTGGACGGCCTCGTTAATGCTCCCATGGCCGGTGGTGACGATGACGGTCACAGGCAGCCGCCGCGTCTGGATCTCTTCAATGAGCTTCATGCCGTCGAGCTTGGGCATCCGCAGATCGGTGATGACGATGCTGTACGGCTGCTTGAGCAGCATCGCCAGCGCCTGCGAGCCGTCGACGGCGAGATCGACGTCGACGCCCAGGGCCATGCCGAGCAACTGCTGGAACGAGTTCCGCGTGTCTTCGTCGTCCTCGACCAGGAGAATCCGCCGGGCCGCCTCCAGGGCGTGCGCCAGGTTCGCCGCGTCGTCGCGAGGGCGTAGGTCGTTGGGCTCGTTCACCACGGCTGGGGCCATCCGCTTTCGCTCCGGTGTCGATCGAGTTCCGTCCCGCCGCGCGGGCTGCGTGCATCCAGGCCGGGTGGTGCGCTCCACCCTGGTCTTGGAAGACCGATTTTATCACAATCGGAACTCCCACGTCATGGGCGCGTCGTCCACGGCGAACCCGTCGCGGCGTGGAATACGGTTTGCAGGGCTTGAATTCATGCAAACCCCAAATGCGGACGATCATCGAGTGGCGCGGCGCGTGAACAAGGCGACCGCCGCTGTGATCGGTCCACGGCCTCGGGCGGCGATGGATCCAGAAACGGGACAGCTCATGACGGCCGATCTCCTGCCCGACAGCGACGCGCGATACACCTTCGCCGAAGCCTTCCCCCAGATCGTCTGGGTCGCGCAGCCCGACGGCCGGCTCATTTATTTCAATCATCGGTGGTATGAGTACACGGGAATATCACGCGAGGAGAGCCTGAGGGACGGGTGGACCGGGCCGCTTCACCCCGACGACCGCGACCGCTCGGTGAAGCTCTGGCGGGCCGCCACCAAGAAAGGGAAGACGTACGAGATCGAGTATCGCTTTCGGAACGCCGACGGCGTGTATCGATGGTTCCTGGGACGCGCCTTGCCCCAACGCGACGACCAGGGCGCCGTGTTGCAGTGGATCGGGACCTGCACCGACGTCGACGATCAGAAGCGGGCCCAGGAGCAGCTCGCCCACAGCGAGCGGCGGTTTCGGGGGCTGGCCGAGACGATCCCCCAGATGGTCTGGACGACGAGCCCCCAGGGGAATGTGACCTACCTCAATCCGCGTTGGTCCGAGTACACCGGAACGCCGCCTGAGCAGAGCCTCGATTGGGGATGGGTCGAGGTGATCCATCCTCAAGACCGGGAGTCGTCGGTCCAGCATTGGACGACCGCCGTCGAGACCCGGCAACCCGTGGAGTTCGAGCACCGCATCCGCCGGGGCTCCGACGGTTCATACCGCTGGCACCTGGTGCGGGGCCTGCCGATCCTTGACGATCACGACGCCGTGACGCAGTGGATCGGGACCTGCACCGACATCGACGACCAGAAGCGTCAGGCCGAGCTGCTGGAGCGCCTGGTCTGGGAACAGACCAGCGAACTGCGGCGGAGCAATTTCGACCTCGAACAGTTCGCCTCGGTCGCCTCGCACGACCTCCAGGAGCCGCTCCGGAAGATCCAGGCGTTCAGCGACCGCCTCCAGGTCAAATGCGCCCCCGCGCTCGGCGAGCAGGGCAAGGAATACCTCGAACGAATCGTCAACGCGGTCGCTCGGATGCGCACCCTGATCAACGACCTGCTGGCGTTCTCGCGGATCACCCTCAAGGGCCAGCCGTTCGCGAGGGTCGATTTGCAGGCCGTGGCCCGCGAGGTCGTCTCCGACCTCGAAATCCTGATCCAGCAGAGCGCGGGACGCGTCGAGGTGGGGCCGATGCCGACGATCCAGGCCGACCCGCTCCAGATGCGCCAGCTTTTCCAGAACCTGATCGGCAACGCCCTCAAGTTCCACCGGCCCGACGCGCCGCCGGTCGTGCGGGTCTCCGCCTTCGAGGTGTTCGGCGAGGACAAGAAGAACCCCATCGCCTTCGAATTGCGGTTCGCCGACGACGGCATCGGCTTCGAGGAAATTTATCTCGAAAGGATCTTTCAGGTCTTCCAACGCTTGCATGGTCGCAGCGAGTACGATGGGACGGGCATGGGCCTGGCGATCTGCCGCAAGATCGTCGAGCGCCATTCGGGAAGAATCACGGCGACCAGCGAGCCGGGGAAAGGCTCGACGTTCTCGATCACCCTGCCCGTCCACCCCGTGAATCAGGAATTTTCGCTGCATGACACACGCACGCAGGCCGATCACGATCCTGATGGCCGATGACGACGCCGACGACCGCCAGATGACCAAGGAAGCCTTCGAGGAAAGTCATCTGACCAACGACCTGCGGTTCGTCGAGGACGGAGTCGAGCTGATGGACTACCTCCAACGCCGGGGCAAGTACAGCGATCCGGCCTCGTCGCCCCGTCCCGGGCTGATCCTGCTCGACCTCAACATGCCCAAGAAGGACGGCCGCGAGGCGCTCCAGGAGCTGAAGGCCGACCCCAAACTCAAGGCCATCCGGGTCGTGGTCCTGACGACGTCCAAGGCGGAGGAGGACATCCTCCGCACATACAACCTCTCGGCCGCGTCGTACATCGCCAAGCCCGTGACGTTCGCGGCCTTGATCGACGTCGTCAAGACCCTGGGGAAATACTGGCTCGAGATCGTCGAGCTTCCCGCCGAGCCGTACGGAGAGGCGGATGCATGACCGAACGATCCGCCTCCTTCTGGTCGACGACGACGAGGACGATTACGTCCTGACGCGGGATTTGCTCGCCGACATCCCGGACATCCGGTTCGAGCTCGACTGGATCTCCGACGCCGAGACCGCGCTGGAAGAGATGGCCCGGGGCCGGCACGACCTGCATTTGATCGACTACAGCCTGGGGCGGCTCGACGGCCTGGGACTGATCCACGCCGCCGTCGCCCGCGGCTGCACCACGCCCATGATCCTGCTGACCGGCCTCGGCGATCGCACCATCGACATCGGCGCCATGCGGGCCGGCGCCGCCGACTTCCTCGAAAAATGGCACCTCGACGCCAGGCTCCTCGAACGGTCGATCCGGTACAGCTTGCAGGAGAAGGAGCACGCCGACGACCTTGAGCGCCGCGTCCGGGAGCGGACCACCGAGCTGGCGCGGACGAACGTCGCTTTGGAGGCGCAGATCGCCGAGCGGATTCGCGCCGAGGAGGCGCTCCGCGCGGCCGACCGCCGCAAGGACGAATACCTCTCGACGCTCGCCCACGAACTGCGCAACCCGCTGGCGCCGATCCGCAACGCGCTCGAGATCATGCGGCTCGCCGGCAACGCTCCCGCGACAGTCGAAGCGAGCCGCGCCATGATCGATCGCCAGGTGAAGCACCTGGTCCACCTGATCGACGATCTCATGGACGTCGCCCGGATCTCGCGGGGGCTGATCAAGCTCAAAATCGACGCGGTCGACGTCGGGTACGTCGTGTCGACGGCCGTCGAAAGCGTCCGCCCGTTCGTGAACAAAGCCGGGCACCAGCTCGTCGTCGTCGTCCCCGAAGCACCCATGACCCTGATGGCGGACGCGACGCGGCTGGCCCAGATCCTTCAGAACCTGCTGCACAACGCGGCCAAGTATACGGCCCCCGGGGGCGAGATCCGGCTCTCGGCCGGGCGCGAAGGAGAGGATGTCGTCTTCCGGGTGAAGGACAACGGCCGAGGCGTTCCGGAGGACATGCTAGAGAAGATCTTCGAGAGCTTCACCCAGGTGAGCCGTTCGGGCGACGAGGTCGCCAGCGGTCTGGGCATAGGGCTCTCGCTGGTCAAGACGCTCGTCGAACTCCACGGAGGCCGAGTCGACGCGCGCAGCGATGGACCGGGCAAGGGGAGCGAATTCACGGTCCGAATCCCTCTGACCCATCCCGATGAGACCGACGACCCGACCTGACCTGATTCGGCCGCGGCCGCGGTCCCAGGATGCTTTTCGTGACGAGATCCATGTTTTCAATCGCGACCCGCCGCCGCCGGCCGGAGCTGATGGACCAGCCGGGGCTCGACGACCGCGAGCACGCGCGCGCCTTGAGCGGGCTGGGACGAATCAACGTCGTGAGCCGCACGGCCGCCGCGCTCTGGCCGTCGCTGGCGAAGCTCGCCCGCGAGCAACCTCAGGGCGCCGGCCCGCTCCGCGTGCTGGATGTCGCGACCGGAGGGGGCGACACGGCCGTCGCCCTGGCGAGGCGCGCCGAGCGGTCGGGACTGGCGATCGAGATCGACGGTTGCGACCTCAGCGCCCAGGCCGTGGCCATCGCCCGCGACCGGGCGGCGGCCCAGGGGTCGCGGGTGCGGTTTTTCGCGCTCGACGCCCTCGCCGCTCCGATCCCCGAAGGATACGACGTCCTCGTTTGCTCGCTGTTTCTGCACCACCTTGACGAGGACGACGCCGTCTTGCTGTTGCGCCGGATGGCCGCTGCGGCGAACCGGTTGGTGCTCGTGGACGACCTGGCGCGGAGCCGCATGGGGTGTTGGCTCGCCTGGATCGCCTGTTACACGCTGTCGCGTTCGCGAGTGGTCCGGTACGACGGACCGGTCTCGGCGGCGGCGGCGTTCACGCCGGCCGAGGCGCTCGACCTGGCGCGCCGGGCCGGTCTGGAAGGGGTGACGATCCGCCGCCACTGGCCGCAGCGGTTCCTCCTCTCCTGGAGCCGGCCATGACGCTTCCGGATGCCGCCTGGGAGTCGGTCGCGGAACGGACGTGGGACGTGGTCGTCATCGGCGCTGGGCCGGCGGGGTCAGTCGCCGCGCGGCAGCTCGCCCTGCGGGGCGCCCGGGTGTTGCTCGTCGACAAGAAGCCGTTCCCGCGTCCCAAGGTCTGTGGCGCGTGCCTCAACGGCGCGGGGCTTCAAGTGCTCGAATCGATCGGGCTGGGGACGCTGCCGGCCCGGCTCGGCGGCGTTCCGCTCGACGGTCTTCGGCTTGGGATCGCCGGCCGGCTTCAGGAGATTCCCCTGCCGGGCGGCATGGCCGTCTCGCGCTCCCGGTTCGACGAGGCGCTTGTCGGTGCGGCTGTCGATGCGGGGGCGAGCTTCCTTCCCGACGCCCGAGCCTCGATCGTCGAGGCGACGGCCGACGCGCGACACGTTCGCTTGGCCCGTCGCAACCGCGTCACGTCGGCCTCGGCCCGCGTGGTCGTGGCGGCCTCGGGATTGGGAGGGATCGGGCCGGCCGAGGGCCTGGCGTTGCGGACGCGCGTCGAGCGGCGGTCGCGCGTGGGGTCGGGTTGCGTCGTCGTCGATTTCCCCGCGTTCTATCGGACGCGGACGATCTTCATGGCGGTGGGGAAGGGGGGATACGTAGGCCTGGTCCGCGTCGAGGACGGCAGCCTGAACGCAGCGGCGGCGTTCGAACGGCGATTCCTCCGCACCAGCGGCGGCCCGGCCGTCGCGGCGGTCCGGGTGCTGTCGGAGTCGGGCTTCCCGGCCGTCCCCGCGCTCGGCGAGGCGGAATGGCGGGGGACGGTCGCCCTGACGCGCGAAACCCGTCCGGTCGCGGGCGAGCGTGTGTTCTTGATCGGCGACGCGACCGGCTATGTCGAGCCGTTCACCGGCGAGGGCATGGCCTGGGCGCTCATGTCGGCCCAGGCGGTCGAAAGCCTGGCGGCGCGGGCGATCGAGGGCTGGGACCCGGCGCTTGCGAGGTCGTGGTCGATCACCCACGATCGACTTCTGACCGGTCGGCGGCGGACCTGCCGCGCCGCGGCCCTCTTGCTTCGAAGTCCTCGGCTGGCCTCGCTGGCCTTCGCGGCGGCCTCGCGACTCCCCGGGTTGACCCGGCGTATCATCGAACACGTCAACGACGCACCGGCCCTCAACCTACGAGTCGAATCATGAGCACGAACACGCGGATTGCCGGAATCGGGACCGCCCTGCCGCCGCACCGGATCTTGCAGAGCGAGGCGGCGACGATCGCCAAGCAGTTTTCGTGCGAGACTCCGGCGCAGGAGCGGCTGTTCGGGACGCTCTACCGTCGCGCGGGGGTCGAGGGGCGGAACTCGATCGTCTTGCGGACGTCTGAAGGTCCTCTCGAAGGCCGCCAGGAGTTCTACGGGGGCGACGCCCCGACGACGCGCGACCGGATGAAGCGGTACGAGGAGTCGGCCGGCGCGCTGGCCGTGGCCGCGAGCCGGACCGCTCTGGACGAGGCGGGCACGGGCCCGGAGCGGGTAACGCACCTGGTGACCGTGTCGTGCAGCGGCTTCTACGCGCCGGGATTCGACGTCGCGCTCATTAAGCGGCTGGAGCTTTCTCGCAGCGTGGCGCGGACGCACGTCGGCTTCATGGGCTGCCAGGGAGCGCTCAACGGCCTGCGCGCGGCCCGGGCCTTCGTCGAGGCCGATCCCCGGTCCGTCGTCCTGCTCTGCGCGGTCGAACTTTGCAGCCTGCACCTCCAGTACGGCTGGGACGCCGATGCGATCGTCGCCAACGCTCTCTTCGCCGACGGCGCCGGCGCGCTGGTGGTGGAAAGCGGCGCGGCCGACTCGACCGCTTGCTATCGGGTCGTCGCTTCGGCCTCGACGCTGATCGACGATTCGGAAGACGCCATGTCGTGGCGGGTCGGCGACCACGGTTTCACGATGAC
Source organism: Paludisphaera borealis (assembly GCF_001956985.1). Taxonomy (NCBI): domain Bacteria; kingdom Pseudomonadati; phylum Planctomycetota; class Planctomycetia; order Isosphaerales; family Isosphaeraceae; genus Paludisphaera; species Paludisphaera borealis. Next base: position 87,507 of record NZ_CP019083.1, on the reverse strand, counting down.
GCTCTCGTCACGCGTTCCCGACATCATCAACGGGCATTTGCGGCCCTGGCTGGAGAGCTGGCTGCGGCTTCACGGCCTCGGGCTCGACGACGTCGGGTCGTGGGCCGTGCATCCGGGAGGGCCGCGGATCTTGTCGGCGTTCGAGGAGGCGACCGGCCTAGACCGCGCCGCGCTGGAGGTCTCGCACCGGGTCCTGGCCGATTACGGCAACATGTCGTCGCCGACGATTCTGTTCATCCTGGATCGGCTCCGCCGCGAAGGGGGGGCGAAGCCGGTGGTGGCGCTCGCTTTTGGTCCCGGTCTCAGCGTGGAGGCCGCGCTGCTCGATTGAGGCCGTCGCGAAGCGCGCGCGCCTCGTTGTAGCCGTGCGCCAGAGCCTCGTCGGCGCTGGCGATCGCCTCGGCTCGATCGCCCCGCGCCAGGTGGGCGAGGGCGAGGTTGTAGTGGATGCGGCCCAGGGCGGCGGTGTCGGCCGTGGCGGCCAGCGCGCGGTCGAAATCCGCGATCGCCTCGTCGTAGCGGTGTGATTCGTAAGAGAGAATTCCGCGATTCAAGGCCGCGTCGGTCAGCTTGGCGTCGAGGTCGAGCGCGCGGCTGTAGTCGCGGAACGCCTGGGTCGGACGGCCCAGGGCCGACTCGGCGAGCGCGCGGTTGTAGTAGCATTCGGCCGTCGTGGGGGCGAGCGCGATGCAGCAGCGGAATGCGGCGACCGCCTCGTTGAACCGTTCCAGCCGGTAGGCGCAAAGCCCTTCGTAGAAGTTGGGCCAGAAGTCCTCCGGTTGAAGCTCGACGGCGCGCTGGAATTCGACCGCGGCTTGCTGGAACGCACCGGAGCGGAGCAAGGACCGCCCGAGGTCGCAATGCTCGCGGGCCGAGTGCGGGGACGGGTCGGGCGGCCCGGGGGATTCCGGCTGTCGCAGGGCGCGGGCGAGGTCTCGCCGCTGCTGGTTGAGGGCGAGGCTGGGGCCGCAGAGGGGCTCGGCCTCGTCGAGGATCTCCAGGGCCTGCCGCCGCGCCTCGTCGGCGTGGTCCGGCGCGGCGAGCCGCACCCGCGCGTCGGTCCAGGTCAGGACGAGGTCGAGGAGATCGGCTCGGACGTCGCGCTCGACCTCGGGGGCGAGCGGCGTCGACGACCGACCGAGCAGGAAGTCGCGGCCTTCCCATGCGGCCTGAACGTCGCGGACGAGTCGTTGGGCCTCGGCCTTGACCGGCGATGTGATGTAGTGGCGGAATCGTATGATGTCGGCGAGCCGGTGCAGCTCGTCGGCCTTCCGGCCTCGAAGTGCGCGCTGCCTCTCGGCGGACAGATCGCCGCGCAGGCGGTCGGCTCCGGGGGTCGTCGCGGCTCGCTGCAAACCGCGATCGAGCACGCGGGCGGCATCGGTGAAGCGGCGCTGGGATTGGAGCTGGACGCCGTCTTTCAGGTCGGCCTCGATATCGGCCAGTCGTTGATAGTAGTAGGCCCGGCCGATCAAGAGCGCGATTGCGACGGCGGCGACGGCGAAGGCCCACGCCGCGTTGCGGGAGAGGCCCCGGGGCTGCCGCCGTCGCCACTTGCTCCAGCGCTCGGCCAGGCTGCGATTGGGTACGCCGCGAAGCGGCAGATCGTTGGCGTGGCGGCGGAGGTCGTCGGCGACCGAAGCGGCGTCGCGATAGCGATCGCTCGGCCGTGGCTCCAGGCATTTCTGGATCACGTCTTCGAGCCCGACGCTGACGACCGACCGGCTTCGATTCCAGGGCTTTCCGCCCGCCGCTCGTTTCGCCGCGGCTGAGCCGCCGAGGGCGTCGCACAACAGCAGGCCCAGGGCGTAGAGATCGGCGCGATGATCGACGGTCGCGGGCGCGGGACGGCCGGCGGTCACGGCTGCGAGGGCCAGCCGTTGCTCCGGGGCCATCCAGTCGGGCGTGCCGCCGAGTCGGTCGGAGACCCGTTCGCCGGCCTCCACCCGCTTGCGAGCCAGGTGGAAATCCAGGAGCAGCGGCTGGCCGTCGGCGGCGATCAACACGTTCGACGGCTTCACGTCCATGTGGATCAGGCCGTGGGCGTGCGCCTCGTGCAGCGCGTCGGCCAGGCAAGCCGCGACCCAGCACACCGCCTGCACGTACGAAGCCTGTTCCAGGTAGCGGCGATAGGGGCTGTCGGAGATCGGCGTCGGCGGGCGCTCCTTCTGAATGCGCTGGACGGCGTCCAGGAAGTGACGCCCCCGGCGATTCTCGGGCGCGGGGGTGGTCTCAGCCAGGACCTCCAGGATTCGAGCCAGGCTCGCTCCCCCAAGATAAGGCATGCAGAGGGCGCGGAGGCCGCGTTCTGGAAACTCCTGTTCCGAGAACAGGGGGATGATGTGCGTGTGTTGCAGCCGGGCCAGGGAGAGGTGTTCGTCCTGGTCGTCGGAGAGGACCTTGAGGACGACCAGCCGATTGGCGAGGCTTGGTTCGGTCGCCAGGAACGTCTTGCCCGACGCACCCCTCCCCAGCTCGGCCAGTAGGTGGAACGAGCCGAGGTTCTCGCCGACCTCGGGGAGAATCGCGGGCCGACCCAGCGGACGGAGGATGCGGTCGCAGCTCAGCAAGACTTCTAGTTCGTCGCGGAACTGGGGGTACTGATTTACGACCTCGATCGTGGCGACGTCCTCGCCCGCGTCGCGCCGCAGGCAGATCTCCTCGTAGATGAGTCGCACGGCCGATTCAGCATCGAGTTCGGGGTGTTCGGCCAGGATCGCGGCGGCCGAGATCGGTTCGCCCCGCGCCCAGGCCGCGGCCATGACGTGAACCTGCTTCGAGACCCATCCCCGCGGTGCGTCGGATTCACGGTCCGGGCCGTCGTCGGGATCCAAGGAGAACGAGAGCGGCAGCGAGGGGGGCGGCCTCTTGGACTCGGAGGAAAGGGGAGGCGGCATCGCTGACTCACCCCTCTCGGCTGGAATCGTCGCGCGAGGGGCTCGCGGTTCTCCGGGGGATGGCGAGACGGCGCGCGAGATCGTAGAGGATGCGTCGCACGCTTCCCTCGTGGAAGCCGGTCCGGGCGGCGATCTCGTTCAGCCGCAGTCCTTGCCGCTTCAGCGTCAGGATCTCGCGATGAGCGGGGGGGCAGTTCTCGAGAATCCGATTCCAGAGTTCGTGCGCCTGGGCGACCTCGCTCGGGCGGGGTTGGCCGGTGTGGAGCAGGTCGTTGGGCGAGACGTCGTCGAGCGGCCGTTCTTGCGCGAGGGCGCGATGGTGCTCGCGGCGGCGGTCGATCAGCCGGTTGCGCGCGACCTTGACCAGGAACGCCTGGAGGTGCGAACGGTCGGCGAACTGCCAGCCGGCGTCGCGAAATCGGTGGAGGACGTCGGCCCAGACGGACTGGACGATGTCCATCGAATCGAGCTTGGATCGCAGCGGGCCGTTCAACTGGCGGCGGACGGCCATCCGGAGGTACGGCTCGTAGGCGAGAAACGCACGTTCCGCGGCCACGACGTCGCCGTCGTTGAGTTGCTGGATCAGTTCGTCGAGTTGGTCGGCGCTCATATCCACCTGGCGGACCAGCTTCCGGGAAGTTCGGGGAAGCCGAGAAGTTCTTCACTCTCGTGGGCGTCCCATACGCGCGTCGGCTGGTTGCGCCGTCGCCGTGGACTCAGCCGACGGCGGGCCGTTTCGACGACCGCCCCCGCGCTGATCAGGGCCGCCGACACCACGAGGACGCGAATCGGATCGGGTTCGATCAAGCTTCCGACGTTCAACTCGTGAAGCTGGTCGAGGAACTGGTCGACGGCCTCTTCCAGAGAGCGTTGGTCGTGGGGCAGAACGCTGGCGATCAAGCCGGCGGCGTGAGGCGGAAGGGCCTCGGCCGGCTCGCCGGCGTTCGCGACGGCCTGGATCGCCGCGCCGGATTCGTCGAGGGTCGCTTCGCCCGCGACGGGAGCCGGATCCAAGGAGACTCGGCCCGGCAAGACGCTGTAATCGAGCGAGAGGGCGCGGCTCGCCGCCTGCTCGTCGACGACCAGGCTCAGGCCCAGCGGGTTCTGGCGGCCGAACTCGGGGCTCGGTTGCAACGCCGGCGAAGTCGCCCTGGCGGGGAAATCCGTCGTCGCCACGGGGCTTGACGCGGGCGTGGCGGCCTCCGGATTCGAGACGACTCCCCGAAGCGCCTGATCCTGGGCGAGCTGAAGTCCCAGCATGCTTCCCGGCAGAAAGGGCGAGCGGAAGAAATCGCGTCCACGCATGGGGGGAGGAGGGTCGTCGGGGCCCCTCCGCCCGAACGGGTCGCCGTACGAGACCGAGAGGCCTCCCCCACCTCCCGTGAACATTGCCATCATCGGACCGCCGGGACCGCCGGTGCCTGGATCGGCGGAAATGGAAGCGTCTGGGCTCCCCAGAGGCCCCGTGGGCACCGGACCGGCCGAAGTGATCAGCATGGGACCCATCGGGGCCGGGTCGTCGACGGTCAGGGTGGAGCCCCCGAAGCCGTGGTGGAAGTCCCCCCCCCAGCCTCCCCAGCCGCCTTGGCCTTCTTGGCCTCCTTGGCTGCCGTGGCCGCTCCCGAATCCTGCTGGATTCCAGGAAGGAAACCCTTGGCTGGTCCTGTTGGGAACCGTGAGCCCCCAACCCAAGCCGGACGAGGAAGTTGCGAAAGCGCCGGACGCGGAAGCCGTGAAGAAGCCGGACGAGGGGGGGGCGAAAGCGCCACGGCTAACGATCACTACGATGGGGGCTGCCAGGGACGGGGGCGCGAGGGTCCCCGGAATGACGCTGCTCAAGAGATGGCGATTCTCGAGAACGTCAAGATTCGGTCGGCGGCTCGTGGATCCGGAACGTCGACGCATGGATCACTGCGCCCTCTGGGATAGGGTGTCGCATCCATCCATGAATCCTTCGAGGCGGATGCGAGCCTTGCGCAAAGAATGTATCCCATACGATTCAATCAAGCCAGTCGAATTCCTAACTCCGCCGGGGGACTCGGTCTTGACTCGATCCGCCCGCAGCTCCCGGATGGCGTCGCGCGAATCACCTCAACTTTAGCACATATTGAGGCGAGGCGGGTTTGCCGCGCAGTTACGAAATCGGCGCGCGCTTCGGCGGGGCGTTTCCGCTGGTGATGGTGATCGACGAGGCGCCGCGTCGGGGGCTTTTCTCGCCCCGTTAAGCACCCGGCGCGGCATCTTCCCTCCACGGCCTCGTTGGTGTCAGCCCCGGCGGCTTGGCGACAAGTGAAAGCCCGCTCCCGGGTTTCCCGAAGAGGATTGCGGCGAACGGGGCCTCGCGTCGGTCGTTCGAGTCCGGACCTCGTTCCGCCGCAATCCTCTCTTCGTCTCAATTCCATCGGGCGCGAAACGGCGAGCGGAAGGACGTCGGCTCGCTGCGCGCCTTGGACGGCCCTTGTTTCGTCGAGGGGATTCCATCACCGGATCGGCGCGCGCTTCTGGGAGGCCGCTCCGCTTGGTCTGGTGAATCCGTTCTTGCCACACATCTTCATGAATCATCCCCGGCGCTTCGCCGTTCATGCCAATTTACGATCGCAATCTCAGGAGGAGAGGAAACGATGAGTCCCAAGATCAACGGATTGATGGTGGATGCCGTGCGTCGGGTGTTCAACAGAGCGGCGCGGGCCGTGAATTCGAGCGACGCCGTCAAGCGGCCGACCCGCCAGGGCGCCCCGTCGTGCGAGTCGCTCGAAGGCCGGGTGGTGCTCTCGAACTGGGGGGGCGCCGATCTACTGGGGGGCCTCTCGCAGATCGGGGTGGTGACGACCGTTCTGGATGCGGGAGGGCCGCGCGGCGGTCAGACGCAATCCGCGTCGGGGGCGAGCCAGACGTCGCAGACCGACACGGATTGGCAGACGCTTCAGACCAAGATCCAGGGGTTGGCCGCGAAATCCGCGGTCACGGTCGCCGATCTATCCGCTCTGACTTCCGACTCACAAGCGATCGCGACCGCCGGCGGCGGGCTCAAGACCGAGAGCCTGCAAACGGTCCTCGGCTCGCTCGCCACGGCTGTCGCCGGCGGCGCTGACACGACCCAGGCTCAGGCCGACTTCAACGCCCTGTTCAGCGGGTCGAAGGTCGATCAGGCGACCATCGACAAGACGTTCACCGACCTCGTCCAGACGATCAAGGATTCCAAGATCACGACGACCGACCTCACCGATTTCGCGGCGGCCCAGGCGGCGCTTCCCAACAAGTTGGGGGGACCGATGAACGTCACCGGATTCCCCGGCGCGCCCGGCGGGTTCAACGGCGCCGGGCCCGGTGGAAACGCCCTGACGGCCAGCCTCGCCAACGCGGGGGTCACGGCGCTTCCCACCACCACCGCGACCGCAATCCCTTCCTCCACCTCCACCGCACCCGCCGGCGGAACCCAATCCAGCCAGCTTCAGACCGATCTCGACAAACTCCGAACCGATCAGCAGGCCGTGACGGCCAAGTCGGCCGTGACCTCCGACGACCTCGATCAGCTCAAGACCGACTCTCAGAACATCACGACCGCTGGCCTCAATTTCGATCCCAAGACCCTCCAGACGGCGATCAACAATCTGGTCACCGCCGTGGCCGGCGGTGCCGACACGACCCAGGCGCAGACTGGTTTCAACGCACTCTTCGCCGGGTCGAGCGTCTCGCAGACGGTGATTGACAAGACGTTCACCGACCTCGTCCAGACGATCAAGGATTCCAAGATCACCGCCGACGATGCGACCTTGATCGCCGCTGATCAAACCGCGGTCCAGGCCGACTTCGCCGCGCTTCCGCAGGGCGGCGCGGTTGGCTCCGTCGGTCAGGGCGGCTTCGGCGGCGGTTTCGGAGGCCGGGACGGCGGCTTCGGCGGCGGCATGGTCAGTCGAATCGACCGGGGCGGCATGGGCAGCCATGTCACCGCTTCCGTGCATGGCTCGGCGACGAGCAGCAATCCCGGCGTGCCGGCCGTCGCTGTTTCGGGGACCACTACCGCCACGCCGGCCACCACCAGCGATACCAAAGCCCCGCGCGTCAGCAGCGATCCCGGGACGCCGACCAGCACCGATCCCACCGCCCCGATCAGCGCCAACGACTCCGTCGTCGGCGGTCGGGGTCGAGGCGGCGCGCGAGCCCACTTCGTCAGGAGTCTCGGAGGCCGATTTGGCCGTAACACAGCCGGAGGCTCGGAGGGAGGAGCCCATGATTTCGCATCGGGCATGAATAACGAGGGCCGGATGACGAACCGGCCGAGGAGGCGTTGAGAGGGCGAGAGCCCCGCTCGCCGAAATTCAGGTGACCCCAGACGCCCTCCGAAGTCCTCGCTTCGGGGGGCGTCTTCGTTTTCCGGCGGTGGCGACTTGCGGCATCGCGTTTGCTCATCAGTTCTTCCGAGGAGCCGGACCCACGGCTCGAAGAAGTCACCGGGGAACGAAAGTGGAAGGTCGATCATGAGTACGCACTTGCTGACACAGCGCGGTCGCCTGTGGCTGGACGGCGCGTCGCGGACGGTGAAGAAGGCGTTCGCGGGTCTGTTCACGAAGGCCGGGCGACGTCGACGACACGACGAGCAGGCTTACCGGAGAGCCGAAGATTCCAAGGACGCAGTCCAGCGGAATTCCGAGGATTCGTTCCCGGCCAGCGATCCGCCGGCCTGGACCAGCGGCGTGAAGCGCGGTTGATCTCGAGTCTCGAGAATCGTCTCTTGCCGAAGAGGAGAGTCGTCATGGCGACGTGCGAAGTCTGCGGCAACAGCTATGAAAAGGCGTTTACGGTTACGATGGAAGGGCGCGATCACACGTTCGATTGCTTCGAATGCGCGATCCACGCGCTGGCCCCCGCGTGCAGCCACTGCGGCTGTCGGGTGATCGGCCACGGGGTCGGCGAGGCGGGCCACGTCTTCTGCTGCGCGGCTTGCGCCGAGCACGAGGCGGCCGGAGCGGCCCACAGGCACTGATCCGAAGTCCGGCACGGTTCTTGCGTTTCGGAATTTCCGACGCGACGCGTGACACGGACATCCGAATCTGGATTGGGAGACGCGACGATGATGGAGACGACGACGCCTTTCGGGCGGGCGATGACGCTGGCGGCGGTCAGCGGCTTGAGGGCGACCATGGGACCGGCCTTCCTGGAGACCTCGCGGCGCGGCCCGAACGCTGGGAACTGGATCCTGGGAGCGTTGGGGGAGATGGCCCTCGCCAAGGTGGGCGTCTTGCCGCGCGGCTATCGTCCCGTCATGTTGATCCCTCACACGCTGGCCGGCGCCTGGGTGGCCCGCGAGAGCATGAGGAAGGACGGAGCGGACGATGACCCGTCGGTCCCCATCGCGGGCGCGATCGTCGCCGCTGGAGTGGCCAGCGTGGCGCCAATCGCCCGGATCGCGCTGACTCGCGGCCTCGGCGTCTCCGGAACCCTGCTCGGGCTCGCCGAAGATTACCTGGCACTCAAGCTGGGTGGCGACGCCACCGGGATGACGTTCGGCCAGATCGGCGAAGCCGCGCGCGACGCCATCGAGGACCTCCGCGATCAGGTTGCGCCGAACCTCGAAATCCCCGCGATCCCCAGCCCCAGTCACAGTCACGTCTAATCGCTGAAGCCCAACGCTCGCGCGATCGAACAGAACAACGGCCCGATCCTGCTTCGCCGAACCGGCGAGGTGGGGGCGGGTCGCTTGTTCTACAGTATTGGGCAATGCGTATCATTGGCTTCGAGGAATACCAAGCTCATTCAGCGAGCTTCTTGAAAACGCTCGCGTGACGCTTCATGACCTCTCCGGCCGCCTCGCGCACCCGGGCTTTGTGAGCGGCTTTCGCGTCGGCTTCCGTTCCGTTTACAGGGGTGAGCAACAGCCCCTTGCCGTCGGGGGCGAGGGCGATGTCGACGGCCGATCCCACGTCCAGATTGAGGATCTGCAAAATCGGGCGGTCGATGATGAGACCGCAACTATTCCCGATCTGCCTCAGGTTCCTGATCATTTCTTCCTCCCCTGTGACGCCTTCCCGGCGTGACCACCGGGGTTGCAACGCCAACCTACGATATTCTACGCGCGGAGCGGAGGAGGAGGAGGATTTTTCCGCTACGGACTCAACCATCCGGAGTCGTCGAGGGCCTCGCTGCGCGCCTTGGCAGCGGCGTCGGCGGCCTCGCGGTCGCGGCGCGACTTGCGGCGGTCCAGGCGGTGGCCTTCGAACAGAAAGATCATCAAGCAGGCGAACGTCCAAACGATCATGATCGGGTTAGGGTGGGCCAGGCGAGGCCGTAGGCGCTCGACTGTCACAAGACCTAAGAGTGCCGACGACAACGTGACGGCCGTGACGACAAGGAGGTGGTAGAGGTCTGGGTCAGCCGATTTCGACAGTTTTTGCGTCACGGTCCCCTTGGCGGGCGTCATCATCCTGAACAAGAGCCAGAGAGCGACGATAGGCACGGGGGCGACGAGCAGGGGACGAAAATCGCCCTTGATAATGTAAGTGTTCACGGCCACCGCGAGCAGGTAGAACACCAGCACGGGGGTGAAGAACCGGTCCCATCGCTTGCGGTCCACGAGGATTTCATCAGCGCTGGGCTTGGTGCGGTTCGATCGTTCGCGGCGGGCGTCAGCCTTGTAGGCGAAGAGGTTCCAGTTGGTCTGGATCTCGGGAGGGAGTGCGAATCGCAGGTGGGCGACGATCCGCTCGACGTCGTCGTCCTCATAGTTCGAGAAGGGAATCGCCAGCCGCGTCGAGGCGTCGCGGAGCACGACGCTGCCCGGCAGGGGCAAGCGCCACCGCGCCTCGATTACCCGCGCGAGGTCGATCTCCTTGCGCCGGGTCACGCCCTTGTGGGCGATTTGATTTCCTTGGATCGTCAGCCGTTCGTGCCGGTAGGCCGCCAAAATCCAGAGCGAAAGGGTCGTCATCGCGAGCGGGACGCCCGCCAGGAAAGCGCCGGCCGCGAGCCGGTTGGAGATGTTCGGGGCCGTCATGGCGACCCAGGCGGCGAAGACCGCCCAGGCCGAGGACCCCAATCCGCACCACAAGCCCGTCGTACGGTTCGACCGCCGGTGGCGAAACGTGGCGTTCATCTCGGGACGGCCTCCGAGCCGGGCCGCGTGGAGGTCGCGGCGCTTCGTCGGCTCGTCCCGAGTTTATCCGTCACTTGCCGGGGATGTCGAGCCAACCGCGCGAGAAGTAGTCGGCGATCAGGAAGGCGAGCAGCAGGCCCAGCCAGAGGAACGAGGCCACCGACACGACCCAGGTGAGCCGGCTGCTGTAATAGACGTGCATGAAGAACAGCACGATCAGCACGGCCTTGATCACGGCGATCGTCATCGCGACCGGCAGGTGGGCCCCACCCAGCGGCAGGAACGACGCCCCCACAGTCGCGACGAGGAGCACCATCAGAGCGAGGTAGATGAGGACGTAGGTACGTACCGAGATAATATGATGCGTCATGGTCTTGATCTTTGCGTCTATCGTGGTCAGTCGATCAGGTAGAGCAACGGGTAGAGGAACACCCAGACGACGTCGACGAAGTGCCAGTAGAGGCCGGTCACCTCGATTTGGGTGGTTCCATGGCCGGAGAACCAACCTATCCTCATGAGATTCGCCATGATCAAGACGATCACGATGCCGACGATCATGTGAAACGCGTGGACGCCCGTCAGGAAGAAGTAGAGCACGAACATCATCTGGAAGCGACCCTTGAGGAGGCCCAATTCCTCCGGCGTCGAACTCACTTCCTTCATTTCCGTGAGGTCTTCCGAGGGGATCTGGAAGTGCGCTCCGGGCAGCAGGTGATGGTGGATCTCGATCGAGTACTCGACGGCCTTGATCCCCAGGAACCCCACACCCAGGACCGCCGTGGCGACCAGGAACCAGACGACCCGCTTCTTGTTACCGAGCTGCGATTCGCGGACGGCCATGGCCATCGTGAGACTACTGCTCAAGAGCACTAGGGTGTTGACGAAGCCCAGCACCCTGTTCATGTGGCGGCTCGCCAGGTGGAACGCCTCGGGCGAGAGCGCCCGATACACGGTGTACGCCGCGATCAGGCCGCTGAAGAACATGACCTCGGTGGCGAGGAAGAACCACATGCCCAGGTTCGATGCATTATGCTGCTGCTCGAGGTCGTCGAAATGCGACAGAAGCAGCGGCTGGCTCTCGTCAAGCGTTGTGGACGCGCTGGTCGTGTGCATATTCCCGTTCCGCCTCCTCGGGCGAGTACATGTAGGGTTCGCAGGTCACCACGACCGGCTCATGGAAGTTGTGGACCGACGGCGGAGATTCAACCTGCCATTCGAGGCCCGTCGCGCCCCACGGATTGGGCCCCGCGTTCGCTGGCTTGCGGAGCGAGAGCAGCAAGTAGAACAGTGGCAAAACGTAGCCGACTGCCAGGATCGAGGCGCCCGCCGTCGACATGACGTTGAGCACCTGGAATTCGGGGCGGTACTCGTAGTAGCGCCGGGGCATGCCGAGGTAGCCCAAGAGGAACTGGGGGAAGAACGTGAGGTTGAACCCCACGAACACCAGCAGGGCCGACAGCTTGCCCCAGATCTCGGGATACATCCGGCCGCTGATCTTGGGCCACCAGAAGTGGATGCCCCCCAGGTAGGCCATGACCGTGCCGCCGACCATGATGTAATGGAAGTGGGCCACGACGAAGTAGGTGTCATGGACGTGTACGTCGATCGCCAGCGAGGCGAGCATCAGTCCCGTCAGGCCGCCGATCGTGAACAGGCCGATGAAGCCCAGGGCGTAGAGCATCGGAGTGTCGAACCGGAGCGAGCCCTTGTACAGGGTCGCCGTCCAGTTGAACACCTTGATGGCCGACGGGATGGCGACCAGGAAGCTGAGGATCGAGAAGATCGTGCCGGCGTACATCGACTGGCCGGAGACGAACATGTGGTGGCCCCAGACCAGGAAGCCGAAGACCGCGATCGCGACGCTGGCGAAGGCGATGAACTTGTAGCCGAAGATCGGCCGCCGCGCGAAGCACGGGATGATCTCGCTGACCACGGCGAAGCCCGGCAACACCATGATGTAGACCGCCGGGTGCGAGTAGAACCAGAACAGGTGCTGGAAGAGGATCGGATCCCCCCCGATGGCCGGGTCGAAGATTCCGACGCCGAACAGCCTCTCAAGGGCTATCAGGATGACCGAAATCGCCAGCACGGGCGTCCCCAGCACCATGATGAGGCTCGTCGCGTAGTGCGACCAGACGAACAGGGGGAGCCGGAACCAGGTCATCCCCGGCGCCCGCATCGTGTGCACCGTGACGATGAAGTTGAGTCCGGTGAGGATCGACGAGAAACCGGTGATGAACACCGCCACCGCCGCCGTCACCACCATGGTGTTCGAGTACATCGTGCTGAACGGCGTGTAGAACGTCCACCCGGTGTCGACGCCGCCGAAGATCATGATCCAGATCCCCATCACGCCGCCGACCATGTAGACGTACCAGCTCAGCAGGTTGATCTTGGGGAACGCCAGGTCGCGCGCCCCGATCATCAGCGGCAGCAGGAAGTTCCCCAGCACCGATGGGATCGCCGGCACCAGGAAGAAGAAGATCATGATCACGCCGTGCATCGTGAACAGCCGGTTGTAGGCGTCCGGCGTCGCCAGCACGTCCCCCTGCGGGGTCATCAACTCCAGCCGCATCAGCGTGGCCGCGGCCCCGCCGACGAAGAAGAACACCGTGACCGAGATCATGTACAGGATCCCGACCCGCTTGTGGTCCGTCGTCAGCAGCCACGACTTGAGCGTGTGCTCTTGTAAGTAGTCCTCGGGCGGATCTTCGACAACAACAGCCGGGGCGCTCATTGACTCGTCTCCCGAGTGGCGATGGATTTGATGTACGCGATGATCTTGAGCAGGTCCGGCTCGCTGATCTGGTCTTTGTACGACGGCATGAGCGGTTCGTATCCGGCGACGACCTCCGACTTGGGCATCAGGATCGAGTCGCGGATGTAACGGTCGTCGGCCGTGACGAAGCCCACGTCCTTGCCCTTCTGGATCGGCACCGGCTTGCCATAGACCCCTTCCAGGCGGGGGGCGTTGACCGTCTGACTGCCCCGGTGGCAGCCCGCGCAGTGGTGCTGGACGAACAGTTGCTCGCCCTCCTCGGCCTGCGACGGCCCGACCCCCTTGGCCGACAGCCATTGTTCGTAGTCGGCCGGCTCCATCACGTGGACCTTGCCGATCATGATCGAGTGGTTCGTGCCGCAGTACTCGGCGCAGAACAGGTCGTAGACCCCCACCTTGGTGGGCCGGAACCAAAGCGACGTGTAGCGGCCGGGGAGCACGTCCTGCTTGATCCGGAACGCCGGGATGAAGAAGCTGTGGATGACGTCTTGCGAGGTCATGTTCAGCTTCACCGCCTGGCCCAGGGGAACGTGCAGCTCATTGGTCTCGGCGCGGCCCTGGGGATGCTGCAAATACCACATCCACTGCTTGCCGACGACCGAGATCTCGGCGGCGTCGGGCGGCGCCTCGTACAGCTCGAAGAAGAGCCGCGTCGACCAGACGAACATCACGATCGAGATCAGCAAGGGGACGATGATCCAGACCGTCTCCATCGCCTTGCCGTGCGTCGGCGGGTGCGACCGGTCGACCCGGGCGCCGCGGCGGAACCGCAGGCTGAAAACGAGGATCAAGACGCAGATCAGGATCGTGAAGAACAGAAGGATCCCGACCTCGAAAAGCATCAGCGCGTCCACCTTCTGGGCGTTGGACGATGCCTGCTCCGGGAACAGAGGGAAATCCCACATGAATGAACACCTTGTTTCAGATCAGAGCCCGGGGCCGGGAACAGCCGTCGTCGCCGCGCCCTCGGGGCGGGGCTCGTCCCCCAACCGTCCGAGGCGCTCGCGCCGGAACATCATGAAGAGATAGACGCCCAGCGACAGAGCCGTGAGAGTCCCGAAGACGCGGAGCAGGCGGACGATCGAGAGCGTGTACTTGCCGGTCGCCGCATCGTAGTCGTAGCAGAGCAGGAGCAGCTTCGCGATTCGCGAGCCGATGCGCCCGGAGGCCGCCCGTCGGATCGCCCCGTCCAGCTCCTTCGAGGGATACTCGATGCCGTAGAAATACTGCGCGGCCTGGCCGCCGGGGGTCAGGACCACGACGCCCGCGGCATGAGCGAAAAGCTGTTTCTGAGGGTCGTAGACGTACTTGAAGCCGACCGCCTGGCACAGCGCGTCGATCGCCTCCTTGCGGCCGGTCAGGAAATGCCAACCGGCCTCGCTGCCGGGCCGATCGTAGCGTTCCAGGTAGCCCGCCTTCTTCCGCCCGGCGACCTCGGGCGTATCTCCCGGGTCGATGCTGACGGCCACGACGTCGAAGTCGACCCCCGCTCCGAGCGGCAGGGGCTTGAGGCTTCGCGTCAGTCCCGTCAAAACCTGGTTGCAGAGCAGCGGGCAGCGGTGGAAGACGAGGGCCAGGACCACCGGACGCCGGCCGAAGTACGAGCCCAAGGGGGCTTCGACTCCGGCCTCGTCGCGGAAGACGAGGTCCAGGGGGACCTGCTCGCCGAGCCGCTGATCGAAGCCCACCTGCGACGCCGCGGTGGCGAACTGCTGGCTCTCCGCCCGCGACGTCGAAGCGACGGCCGTGAAGACGACGACCAGCACGACGGCGCGGAAGAAGACGATCGGCGGCTTCGTCATGGCTTCGCCCCCGCGTCGGGTTCGGCTTTGGCCTTGGCGTCGGCGGGCTTGGCCTCGGGTTCAGCCGCGGCGGTCTTCGACGAGCCCGGCCGGGGGTGGAACATATCGACCTTGCCGCGCCGGGGCAGTCCCGACTTCGCCAGGATGGCGATGGCGCGGTCGATCGGAATGTGGGCCGAGCCGGCCTTCGCGTCGATCCAGCCGTACGAATTGAGCCGGCCCAGATCACGCTCGGTGATCTCGATCCGTTCCCGGCCCGGATCGGCCTGGAGCCGAGGTCCGGCGATCGGCGCGTCGACGATCAGCCGTGACGGCGTCCGCGCCTTCTCGGCCTTCTCCTCGACCGCGAACTGGTCCATCATGATCTTGAGTCCGACGAACGCCGCCACGCACATAAGGATGAGCGCGATCGTGAAGACGACGACCCCCTTGAGGTCGAGGTCGGTCGTCTCGTGGAAGGTCTCAAGATCGGCGGGGGATTTGAATACGCCCTGGGGCTGCATGTCGCTCATACGAGGACCTCACCGGAATGCTCGAGGGCGGCCATGATCCTCGGGTCGTGGAGCGGAATCAGCGGGGCCGACCGCAGCCGCCAGACGAACGCGGCGATCCAGACGCCGCCGACGCCCACCATCGACGTCAAGATCCAGGGGATGCTCCCCCACGGGAACCGCGCGACGCCGATCTCGGACGACGCGGGCAGCACCAGCCAGCCGAGCTCGACTACCCGCATCACCAGAATCCACAAGGCGATCGGCAGCACCCACTCCGCCTTGCGCTTGGTCTCGCGGTTCAAGAGCGCGAGGAACGGCGCGAAGAACTGGAAGACGATGAGGGCCAGCGAGACGGCGCCCCACACTCCCCGCGTCCGGCGGAGGTACCAGGAGACTTCTTCCCCGATGTTGCCCAGCCAGATGATCAGGAACTGCGACACCGTCATGTAAGCCCAGAGCATCGTGAACGCCAGCAGCAGGTTGCCGACGTCGTTGAGCCGATCGGGGGTCACGGCCCGCCGCATCGGCTCGAAGGCCGACAGCCGCAGCGCGATCACGGTCATCAGGGCCAGGGTCGACAGCAGCTCGCCGACGATGAACATGGCGCCGTAGATCGACGAATACCAATCCGGGTCGAGCGACATCCCCCAGTCGAACGCCGCGAACGTCGCCGACAGGAACATCAGCACGATGGCCGGGCCGCTGACCACGTAGAGCCGGCGGCTGGGCGCGTCGTCCGTTCGGCCGTCCTGGGCTCGCGACCAGAAGTTGAGCACCAAGGCCGCCACGATCCAGATCGCGAAGTAGGCGAGCGTGCGGATCGTGAAGAACGACGGCGTCAGGAACTTGATGACCTCCACCTTGTGCCGGATCGCCTCGTTGTGGGCGATGGCCTCGGGGTTGGTCCAGATGTAGATGGAACGAAGCCCCAGCAGGATCGGCGCGAAGAAGACCGCCATCAAGACGATCAGGAACGCCCCGGCCTCGAACGGCCGCCGCAACGGGAGGGCCCACGAGCCGCCCACCAGGTGGTGCAGGAAGGTCAGCCCGATCGAGCCCAGGGAGATCCCCGTCCAGAAGAGGACCGCGACGAGGTACGCCGGGAGGACCGTGGACGGCCAAATCAGCCCGCCGACGAGGCTCAGCCCCAGGCCGATCGCGCCGGCCGTGAGGGCGCGCTTCTGAACGGCGTCGAATTGCGCTTGCAGATCGGCGCCGGCGGTCGCGGACGCGAGGTCGGTGTCGAAGCTCATTTCGAGGCCTCCTGAAGCTGGCCCTGGTCTTCGGGAGGCAGATCCGAAACCTTGGCGTTCTGGCTGAGCTGAAGCGCCCGGATGTAGGAGGCGACGGCCCATCGATCCTGAGGGGCGATTCGCGCCGCGAACGAATACATGGCGCCGTGGCCCTCGCTGATCACCTGGAAGAAGTGGCCCAGGGGGGCCTCCCTGAGCCGATCGTCGTGGTAGCTCGGCGGCGGCGTGAAGCCGCGCTGAACGATGATCCCCTTGCCGTCGCCGACCTCGCCGTGGCAAGGCGCGCAGTAAATGCGGTAGCGTCCCTGGCCGCGCTCGAGCACCGCCTGATCGACCGGGAAGGGGGCCGACCGCGAGGGGAGGCCGTCCTTCAAGCCGGTGAGCAGCAGGTTGCGGTCCGGGACGTCGGGCAGGTTGCGCGGGTCGGTCCGAGGGACCGTGCCGGCGACCAGCGGTCGAGACGAGGCGCCGTCTTCAAAAAACGTGCTGGCCTCGAACGGCTCGTAGCGGGGCTGGTCGTACATGTCCTGGCAGCCCGAGAAGGCGGCCAGGACTACGCCGGCGGCAAGCCAGCGCGACCAGCGGTCCGACGCGAACCAGGCGCGAGCGGCGAGTGTGTTTGAGCGCATCGTGAGCGTGTCTGATTCGAGGAACGAACTAGTAGGGTACAACGGAAATCACTCTCGGGCCGCAGGTCTCAAGGAACCCGAGCGTCTCCTTGGGGTCGAACAACGGGTCGCGAGACTGGATGCAGAGGAAGAAGCGGTCGTCGGAGGCCAGCACGAACTCCGGCACGTTGAAGACCGGATGGTAGAGCCGCGGCAGTCCGTTGTAATAGAGCATGCCGAAGACCGCCGCGAACGCCCCTCCCAGAATCGTCGTCTCGAACGTGATCGGGATGAACGCCGGCCAACTGTACAACGGCTTGCCCGCGATGTTGTGCGGGTAGTAGTACATCGCCGACCAGCACTGCAGCAGGAACCCCGAGAGCCCTCCCAGGACGGCCCCCGCGAAGACGGTCAGAGGGACCTTGTTGCGATAGTAACCGAGCGCCAGGTCGAGCCCTTCCACGGGGAAGGGGGTGTAGGCTTCCATCAGCCGGAAGCCGCGGTCGTAGGCGCTCTGGGTCACCTCGATCAGCCGCTTGGGGCTGTCGAACTCGGCCATCAGGCCGTAAACGTCGTGGTTGTCGGAGCTTCGTTCGCCGCTCATCGCGTCTCTCCGTGCATCTCGACGGCCGAAGGTCCGTGTCCATGCCCGGCGTGGTCGTGCTTCTCATGCACGAGCTCGCGCATCTCCGCGATCGCGATCACCGGCAGGAACCGGAGGAACAGGAACAGGAGGAACAGGAACAGGCCGAGCGTTCCGAGATAAGTCGCCACGTCCCACCGGGTGGGGCTGTACATCGCCCAGGACGACGGCAGGAAGTCCTGGCTCAGGCTGGTGACGACGATCACGTACCGCTCCAGCCACATGCCGACGTTCACGATCAGCGAGATCACCCAGAGCGTCATCGCGTTCCGGCGGATCGCCGGGAACCAGAGGAACTGGGGAATCCCCACGTTGCAGCAGAGCATGAACCAGTACGCGAAGGCGTAGGGGCCGAACGGCCTTCCCTTCCCGAGCAGGGTGAATTCTTCGTACGGGTTGCCGCTGTACCAGGCGATGAAGGCCTCGATCCCGTAGCCGTAGCCGACGATCATGCCGGTCGCCAGGATGACTTTCGCCATGTTGTCTAGGTGGCGGTCGGTGATGAAATCCTTCAGGTCGAAGACGGCCCGGAGCGGCACGCAGAGCGTCACCACCATCGCGAACCCGGAGAAGATGGCGCCCGCCACGAAGTAGGGGGGGAAGATCGTCGTGTGCCATCCCGGGATCACCGAGGCCGCGAAGTCGAGGGCCACGACCGTGTGCACCGAGACCACCAGCGGCGTCGCCAGGCCGGCCAGCAGGATGTAAGCGCTCTTGTATCGGGCCCAGTGCCGGGCCGAGCCCCGCCAGCCCAGCGCGAGCGACCCGTAGAGGATCTGCGCATAGCGGTTCTTGGAGCGGTCGCGGAGCGTCGCAAGGTCGGGGATCAGCCCCACGTACCAGAACAAGGCCGAGACCGTCGCGTAGGTGGACACCGCGAAGACGTCCCACACCAGCGGACTGCGCCACTGCGGCAGCAGGGCCATCGTGTTGGGGTAGGGCATCAACCAGTAGAACTTCCAGGGACGGCCCATGTGCAAGAGCGGGAACATGCCCGCGCAGGCCACGGCGAACAGCGTCATCGCCTCGGCGAACCGGTTGATCGAGGTCCGCCACTCCTGCTTCAAAAGCAGCAGGATGGCCGAAATCAGCGTTCCGGCGTGGCCGATGCCGACCCACCAGACGAAGTTGATGATCGCCCATCCCCACATCACCGGGGCGTTGATGCCCCAGATGCCCGTCCCCATGTAGAGGAGATAAGACACCGCGATGAAGAAGACGATGAGAAGCGACGAGCCGACGCCCATGCCGACGGCCCATCGCCAGTTGTAGGGGCGCGTCAGAACGAGCGAGCTGATCTTGGCCGTGACCGTCCCGTACGTGTGCCCAGGCGCCAGGACCGGAGGAAGGGCGTCTCGCCGGCCGATCTCGTGATCCAGTTTAGCCATGTCGGGGTTCCACGGGGTTCTCGGCTTTCTTCTCGGCGGCGTCCGCCGGGCTGGGGTTGCTCAGCCTGGTCAGGTACGTGGTGCGGGGCAGGGTGCCGAGCTCGGCCAGCAAAGCGTAGTGGCGGGGCGACTTGCGGGCCTTCGCCACGGAGCTCTCGGGATCTTTCATGTTGCCGAAGACGATGGCGCGCGTCGGGCAGGCGCCCTGACAGGCGGTCACCACCTCGTCGCCGCCGATCTTGCGGTCTTCGATCTGGGCGTTGATCCGCGCCTCGTTGATCCGCTGCACGCAGTAGGTGCACTTTTCCATGACGCCCCGCATCCGGACCGTCACGTCGGGGTTGTTCAGCAGCTTGAGGCTCGGCGTCGTCTTGTCGCTGTACTGGAGGAAGTTGAAGCGGCGGACCTTGTAGGGGCAGTTGTTGCCGCAATACCGCGTGCCGACGCAGCGGTTGTAGGTCATCTCGTTAAGGCCCTCGTCGCTGTGCGTCGTCGCCTCGACCGGGCAGACCAGCTCGCAGGGGGCCTTCTCGCAGTGCATACACGGAACCGGCTGGAAGTAGGTCGACGGGTTGGCCGAGTCTTCGCCCTCGTAGTACCGGTCCACGCGAATCCAGTGCATCTCGCGCGAGTTGAGGACCTGGTCCCTGCCCACGATCGGGATGTTGTTCTCGGCCTGGCAGGCGATGGTGCAGGCGCCGCAGCCGATGCAGCGGTTGAGGTCGATCGCCATCGCCCAGGCGTAGTCCTCGCTTTGCGGGACCGGCGGGTCGGGGTAGAGGCTCAGGCCGTGGTGGGCCGCGTGCTTCGCCTCGTCATGGCCGTGTTCGAGCTTCTCATGGAACGCGTCGACGGTCGACGCGCGGACGATGTCGCGACCGGCCATGTCGTGGTGGTGCTGGGTGATCGCCAGCGTATGCGTCCGCATCGTGGGCGTGAGCTTCAGACCGTCGCTGAACCAGAGGGCGTCGGAGCGCCTCAGCAGGTAGGCGTTGAAGCCGATCCCGGTCCCCACGCGGCCGGCCTTCGCGCGGCCGTAGCCGAGGTGGACCGTCACCGAATCGTCGGCCTGCCCCGGAGTGATCCAGACGGGCGCCTCGACGAGCGTGCTGCGGAATTCGAGGCTGACGATCTGGTTGTTCACCAGCCCCAGCCGCTTGGCGAGGGCGGGGCTGACCAGGGCCGCGTTCTCCCAGGTCAACGTGGTCATCGGCTTGGGCAGCTCTTGGAGCCAGCCGTTGTTGGCGTATCGGCCGTCCCAGATCGTCGGGTCGGGACGGAAGACGATCTCAAGGCCGTCGACCGCTCCGGCGGCGAACTTCACCTGGTCGAGCTTCGCCGCGGCGGCGGGCTTCGGCTTGGCGACCGCGTCGGCCGGCTCGGCGACGACGCCGTCTTGCAGCGCCTTCCGCCAGGTTTCCTCGAACGTCGCGGCCGGCAGTCGGCCCTTCCAGTACGACCGGACGATCTCGAGGCCGGGCAGGTCGCCCTGTCCCAGCAGCGCGGCCAGCACGTCGTTCGAGGTCTTGCCCTTGTACAGAGGCGCGATCAGCGGCTGCTGGATCGTCACGGCGCCGTTGAAGGCGCGAACGTCGCCCCAGGATTCGAGGAAGTGGGCCTCGGGCAGGTGCCAGTTGCAGAGGGCGGCCGTCTCGTCGTCGTAAAGCCCGAGATGGACCCGAACGTTGAGCTTGGGGCTTTTGAGCGCCTCGGCGAACTTCAGGTCGGCCGGCGTCTCGTAAACGGGGTTGGCCCCCAGGATCACGAGCGTGTCGACCGCGCCCTTCTCGATGTCGCGGACCAGCTCGACGAGCGAGCCGATCTGGTCGGTCGGCCCCTGCTGGGTCGGCGGAAAGAAGTTCACCGTCTCGCCGACGTTGCCGAGGGCGGCGTTGATCGCGAAGACCAGCGCGTGAACCTCGGCCGGCTGCGAGTCGCCGGCGACGACCAGGCTCTTGCCGCGTCGCCCTCCAAGATCGGCGGCCAGGGCCGCCAGCCAGGAGGCCTGGCTTTCCAGCCGCTTGGGATCGGCGGCCGGCGCGCCTTCGACCTTCAGCGCCTGGGCGATCGCCAGGGCCGCGTGGGCGACGTCGCGCGCCGACAGCGGGAGGCGATGATCGGCCATGGCACCGGTGAGCGTCGGCGTGGATTCGATCGCGTACAGCCGGTTCATCGTCTGGGCTGAGGCCTTCTCGACGACCTCGCCCTGGGCGCGACGATCCGCGAAGGCGCGGGCGTAGGGCAGCCGGCCGGGGCCCGAGCCCAGGAAGTCGGCGTCGAGCGAGACGACGACGTCGGCCTTGGCGAAGTTGTAGACGGGCTCGAGCGGCTCGCCGAAGGCCAGCTTGGCGCCCTGGCGGACGGTGTCGCGAGTCACCGCCTCATAGCTGTGCCATCGGGCCTCGGGCAGCTCCTTGAGCAGCCGTTGGATCTGATCGGCCAGGGTGGGGGACGAGACCGAACGGGTCAAGATCCGCAGGCCCTTGCCTTTGCCCTCGCGCTGCTTCTCGCGAAGGTCGATGGCGAAGCCCAGGAAGTGTTCCCAGGTGTCGACGCGGCCGTCGTGGATGACGATCTGCGAGCGGTCGGGGTCGTAGAGCGAGAGGATTTCGGCCTGCGAGAAGACGTCGGTCGCCCCCTGGCTGGCCGGGTGCGTGGGGTTGCCTTCGATCTTGATCGGCCGACCCATCTGGCTCTCGACCAGCAGGCCCACGCCGTCGCCCCCCAGCGCGGACGCCGTGGCGAAGTACATGGCCTTGCCCGGCACGATCGACTCGGGCTGCTCGACGTAGGGCACGATCGTTTCGACCGGCTGCACGGAGCAGCCGGCGACGCCCGCGAGGGCGAACGAGGCACCCATGAGCTTCATGAACCGACGGCGGCTGGCGTCGTCGAGTCCCTCGATCGCGCCCCTCACGCCGGCGACCGCTTGCGCGACCTCCTCGGTGAAGGTCCCGTCGTCGGCCAGCTCGGAGAGGCTCCGCCAGTAGCGGGGCCCCTGGGCTTCGGGCTCGGAGACGGCTTGAGCGCCGCGCATCAGCTCGGAGAGGGTCAAAGGCTTGTCGACGTCGTCTGGTGATTTATTCATCGATGACAAATCGAGCAGTTCGTCAACTGGCCGACCTCCACATGATTCTTCTGAAGGAGCTCGCGACCCAGCGCGAGCCCGCTGTCCGCGGGGGGCTCCCAATCCATCGCGAAGACGTCGTCCTTGGGACGCAGTCGAGGCTCGGGATTGCGGTGGCACTCGAGGCACCATTCCATGGTCAAGGGCTTCTCTCTCCAGGCCAGCGGCATCTTGTCGATGCGGCCGTGGCACTCGACGCAGCCGACCCCCTTCTGAACGTGGATTCCGTGATGGAAATACACGAAGTCGGGCAGGTCGTGGATTCGAGCCCAGGCCAGGGGCTCTTGGTTCTTCATGCTGGCCCGGACGGGCTCGAGCAACGGGCTGTCAGACCAGATCTGCGAATGACACGTCATGCACGTGTGAGTCGCGGGCATGCCGGCCGACGCGGCGGTTTCCACGGACGTATGGCAGAAGCGGCAGTCGATCCCCAGACCATTGACGTGGTGCTCGTGCGAGAACTGCACCGGCTGTTCGCGGACCACGCGAACCTGCGTCTGGTAGGGGGAGCGAACCAAGAGGTAGACCAGCCCCAGCAGAGCCGCCGGCCCGACCACAAGGCTGAACAAGACCACGCGCGAGAGCGTGTTGGCACTCGGGTGGAAGACCTGGGGCATCGCTTGTTTCGTCCTCTGATGGCTAGGGGAATCGACTTGAGAGACAAGACTATATCACGAATTTATGGGGCGCACCATTCGTCCCGACGGCGACGACGCCCTTCCGCCGGTCGAAACCGCGACGGAAATGCACCCTCGCAAAAGGGACCGGAGCACGGCTCAACGCAACAGCCGGACTCCGAAAACGCCGCCATGAGGGCGTCGTGGAACGTCGCGGCTTGTGCCGGGCCGAGGCCCCGCGGTACGCTTCGAAACTCAGAGTCGCATCAAAATCGCCTTGAATGCGGGCCGCCGCGGGTTCGCGCTGGCAGGGAGGCGGGGAATGCTCGTGAATCGCAGGGGGAGGTTACGTTCCGGATTCCACGACGTCGCCAAGTCGCTGACACTGGTTTTAATCATAAACACATGCGTATCCGATTGCTTCGCGGCGGCCGCGAGAACCGGATCGGTATCCCTCACGGAGGCTGGTGAGCAGGGTACGTTCAACGTCGGTCCCGCGGAGGCGGAGTTGGCTCGGAGCTTCGAGCCGGCCGTCGGCGGCGACGTGCTGAGGCTCAAGTATACGATACCGGCGGGTTCAACTGTAGGGCTCTTTGCGAAAGCCTTCCGAGAAAAACCGGAACCGGGCCGTCCGACGCTTGTCAGCCTGGGGATCGGGCCGGACGACCCCGCGCGGGTCGGCCAGGTCGAGGTCTGGGTCGAGATCAAGGGGAAGACCGGCGCCCAGCGGATCGGCCTTGAGATTCCACCTCGTTGGACGACGGTCGAACGACTGCTCGACTGGGGGGCGGTCGGCGAACTCGACGAGGTCGTCTTCGTCGTCCGTCCCCTGGCCGGCGCGACGGCCACCGGGTCATTGCGGATCGACGCCCGCTTCGAGGAGCTTTCGTTCGCGCGCGGGCTGAGCCTCTCCTTCTGGGCGCGGCTGGCGGGCGTCGCGATTGTCGGCCTGTTCGTGGGAGCGGTCGTCGCCCTGGCGGGGGCCGTCGTGGGACGAGCGGGCGGTGGCGAGCAATCCACCGCGCCCCGGGGGCTCGGCGGCGACCTGATTCGCGGCGTGGGATGGGCGTTCATCGCGTTCCTGGTCGTCGCGACGTATCGGCAGGGGGCTCGCGATGCGCTCGAAGCCGGCTGGAGCGTGCTGGGCCTGGCGGTCGCCGGCGCGATCGTCGGCGGCTGGTGGAAACTCGGACTCACGGGAAAACTTCCGACGCCCCGAGAGGCCTTCCAACACGCCCTCGCCGGCGGCCTGCTCGCGGTCTCGTCGAGTTCGATGACTCTCTTGCAAGCGCCGGCGCAGTGGTCGCAGACGCTACTGATCAGCCAGACCGCGGCGGCCGTCGCCTTGCTGATCTACTTCCTCGCCGACGTCTCCCGGCTGTCGTCGACGGGCCGAAGTCTGGGGGCCGCCGGCGCGGTCTTGATCGTCTCCGCCCCCTACGTGCTGGGGGGCCTGACGCTGCTGGAACCCGACGGGCTATTGCGGTCGCTGGGGGGCCTGCTTACAGCCAATACGTGGGCCTCGGCCTTCGTGGCCCGGGTCCTGGTCGTCTTCCTCTTTAATGCGGCCGTGTCCAACCTGCTCTCCTGGGTCGTCCGTGGCGGGCCGTGGCGGTCGTGGCGGGCCCACCTGACGATGCTGGCCGTCGCCGTCGCGGCGGTGGCGGCGCCGTGGATCGCGGGCCTCGGCGCCGGGCCGTCGGTGGCCTCGTGGTCGATTCTCCAGCGTCTCCCCGTCGCCTTGCTCGCGACGATCTTCTCCCAGGCCGGATTATGGGCTGAAGCCTACCTGTTCACGGGGCTGGCGATGGACGCCGTGCGCGGGCTGGCGCCTTCGCGCGAGTCGATCCTGGCGCATCCGTTGCAGGGCCTCAAGAAGGGGATGATCTACAGCGGGACGTTCATGGGGATTCTCTACACCCTGGGCGCTCTTCACGAGAACGCCACAATCCGCCGCGTGGCTCTCGAGCATCCGTTGCTGGCCACGATGATCTTCGGCGGCCTCGCGTTCCCGTTGCTCAAGGCGATCTTCGAATCGTTCGACGGCAGTCCGCCGTTCATCGAGCGGGTCGCGCGAAGCTACCGAAAGCCGACGCTCGTCCTCCGGGGCGCCGTCGCCGGCCTCGGGCTGAGCTGGGGGCTGACGGCCGGCTTGCCGGCGCGCGAGCTGTCGGCGCGCATGGGCTTCGGATTCCTCGTGGGCGCGGCGGCTTATGCGGGAATCGACCTCACGCGCGACGCCTTCGCGACGATCCGCGATCGCGGACGGTTGCAGGCGGTCCGGTATTATGCCGTCCACGCGGTGCTCGGCGGACTCATCGGCGCGGCGATCGGCTTCTATCTCGACTCGGCCCAGCTCGCGGTGGTGGTCGCCAAGTTCCAGCGCTACGTGTCGGCGGGGAGGCCGCCGGAGGCGTTCGGGATTTATCCGCTGGTCAGCAAGTGGGGCTTCCTGAACCTGGGGACCGTGTCGGGCGGCGTCGATCTGCTGTTCGCCGAGGCGCTCGCGGGGGCGATCAGTTGGTCGACGGCCGCCTGGCTGTTCGCCCTTAACCGAACGTTCATGACCGCTTGCTTCGAGAGCCAGTCCGCCCCCGTGCGGCTGATGTTCACCAAAGCCGGAATGATCCAGCTCACGGAGAACATGATTCAGGTGATGCGGTGGGGTTTGTGGATGTCGCCGATCATCAACTCGTTCCTCCGGCCGATGGGGGAGCCGACGTGGTACAACCAGGACGGCGCGGTCCGGACGGTTCTGGCCGTCTTCAAGGACGCGACGTCGACCCCCGATGCATTCCGCGCGTGGAGTCTTCAAGTCTTCATCTATCTGCTGGCTTACGACGCCGTCCGCATCCTGATCTGGATGGACCACATGGGCCTCCGGGTGGCGACGCTCGTGAACCTGAGCTTCCTTGGCGTCGACGCCTTCGAACGTCGCCTGTCGCGGTATCTCGCGCCGGCGGCCACGGCCCGAAGCATCCCTGAAGCCGTCAAGCGGTTCACCACGTGGGGACCGCTCTTGCTACCGTTCTACATCCCGCGCGGCGCCGATTGGGACCACGCCTGGAGCGCGGCCGAAGCCCTGCGCGGTCGGAGCGGGCCGGGCGTCCTGGAATGGGCGCTCGCGCTGCCGGTCGGCGAACAAGCGCTTCTCGCCGTCGCCGCGGCCGCCGCCTGCGCGGCCGTTTGTACGGCGGTCCGCCTGCTCGGCAAGTTCGTCAAGATCCCCGAGCCGGCCGCGCTCGCGCTGCGGAACCAAACTTACGAATTGATGATCCGGAACGACGGCGCGGTCATCGGCCGGATTCCATCCCGCGATCAGGACGTGAGCCGGCGCTCGTACGATCTGATTGATCCCGCCGGTCGGGCGATCTTCGTGATCGTCGATTCGGAAGTGGAAGGTGACGAGCCCTCGCGAGCCTGGCCGTTGATCGGGAACTTGCCCGGAGTCTTCGACGATCCGGCCCCGTGGGTCCGGCGCGGCGATTCTCTGACGCGGCCGAGTTCGCGGGGCGACGTCCGGGCCGTGGTCGAGGTCGCCTTGCCCGCCGCGAATGATCCGGTGGAGTTGTGGACGATCACGCTGGAGAACCTTTCTGACAGGCCGAGAAGCGTCAAGGTCGTCCCCTACCTCGAATGGGTTCTCAATCGTCCCGAGGCCGATCGCGGCCACACGCAGTACAACCGGCTGTTCGCCGAAATCGAGTACGTCGGCGGCCTCCGCGCGGTGCTCGCCTGGGACAAGCACGCGAAGGCGATGGGCCTGCTGGCCGCCGATCTGCAGCCGGAAGGCTTCCTGTCGTCGCGGATCGACTTCATCGGCCGGGCCCGGAGCCTGAGCTCGCCCCGCGTACTCCAAACGCT
Source organism: Paludisphaera borealis (assembly GCF_001956985.1). Classification (NCBI taxonomy): domain Bacteria; kingdom Pseudomonadati; phylum Planctomycetota; class Planctomycetia; order Isosphaerales; family Isosphaeraceae; genus Paludisphaera; species Paludisphaera borealis. The sequence goes on along the minus strand of NZ_CP019083.1, from coordinate 60,945 downwards.
CGCGTTCACCGAGCCTCGCGACACGGCGGCCCACCCGACGCTCGACCCGATCGGCAGCCTGCTCACGGGCTTGACGCTCCCCGCTCGCGGGTCGTCCAAGGCGCGGTTCTTGATCGGGCTCGCGGACGACAAGAAGGAGGCCGTCGACCTGATCGCGCGACATCTCGAGACCCCCGGCGCGCGGGCGGTCTCGGAACATCGAACCCGCAAGGAAACCCACCGCATCGGCCACGGCGAGATCCCGCCGGGGACGCCTCAACCGTACGCCGAGTTCTCGGACGATGGGACGAAGCTGCTGGTGCGCACGCCCTTGACCCCTCGTCCCTTCGACCACACGATGTCGAACCGACTGGGGCACGTGGTCGTGGTCACGAATCGCGGCTTGCACACGTCGGCGAGCGTTAACGCTCAGCAGAACCGCTTGACGCCCGACTGGTCGGACATCGTCACCCGCGAGGTTCCTTCGGAGGCGATCTACCTGTTCGATGCGGAGACGGGCGCGTGGTTCTCGCCCACGTATCACCCCGTCAACGATCCCGAAGCGCGCCACGAGGCCGAGTTCGGCGTCGACGGAACGGCCGTGTTTCGGATGAATCGGGGGAACCTTGAAACCGAGCTGACGGTCTTCGCGCCGGTCGACAATCCCACGGGCGTTTACCTGCTGACGATCAAGAACCACGGTCGGACGCCTCGGAGGCTTCGCGTCGCGCCGTATTTCCAGATGGTCCTCGCCGGCCAGCCGGAATACGCGGGCCGCTTGAGCATCGACGTCGACGAGCGGCTGAACGCCGTGTTCTTCGAGAACCCGCGCAACACGTTCCGGACGGGGCCGGCGTTCGTCGCGATGTCCGAGAACGCCGAGCGGATCGAGACGGTTCGCGGTCGGTTCATCGGCGCGGGGAGGAACATCGGCCGTCCCCACTTCGTCGAGCACGCCGAGGCCGACGCGCGGGAGCCCCTCGACGATCGACCGGTCGCCGCTTTCGTAACCAGCCTCGAAATCCCCGCGCAGTCCGATCGGACCGTCGTGGTGATTCTGGGACAGGCCGACGACCGCCGCGCGGCGGAAGCCGTCGTGCGCAAGTATCAAGACGTGAAGGACGCCGAAGACGCGCTCGCCGAAACCCGGCGCTGGTGGCTCGGCCTGTCGTCGACGGTCCAGGTCGAGACCGCCGCCCCCGAGTTCGACGGCTACCTCGACTGGCTGAAATACCAGGCGCTCGCGGTGCGGATCTGGGCGCGTCGGGGCTTCTATCAGGCGAGCGGCGCGTACGGCTTCCGCGATCAGCTTCAGGATTCAGTCAACCTGATCTGGGTCGACCCCGCGATCGCGCGCCGGCAGATTTTGCTGCACGCGTCGCAGCAGTTCCTCGAAGGGGACGTCGTCCACTGGTTCCACCGGCTCCAGGACGGCCGCACGGGATTCGTCGGCCGGAGCCACGCATCCGATAACCTGTTGTGGCTGTGCTGGGCCGTCGTCGAGTATCTCGGGACGACGGGCGATGAATCGATCCTGGACGAGCGGACGTACTACCTGGAGTCGGAGCAGCCGTTCGAGCCGTTGCCCGCCGGCAAGCAGGGCATGGGCTTCGACCCGATCCGGTCGACCCGCGACGATACGGTCTATCGACATTGCCTCAGGGCGATCGACCTGGTTCTCGACCGTCGCATGGGCGCGCATCAGCTCCCGCTGATCGGCACCGGCGACTGGAACGACGGCCTCGACGAGATCGGCAGCGAAGGGCGAGGCGAAAGCGTCTGGCTCGGCTTCTTCCTCTCCTACATCCTCGGCCGCATCACGGCCGTGGTCGAGAAAAAGGAGAGAGCCGCCCGGCGCGACTATTACGAAGGGCGGCGGCGGGCGCTCAACGAGGCGATCGAGCGGACGTGGCGCGGCGACCGCTACCTCTGCGCGATCCACGACGACGGAACCGAGATCGGCGTCAAGGGGAGCGGCGTCTGGGAGATCGATGCGTTGACTGCCGCCTGGGCCGTGATGTCGGGCGTGAATCCCGATCGCGGCCGGATCGTCTTCGAGACGGCGCTCAAGATTTTGGAGCGGGAGAACACGATCTTGCTCGGCTGGCCGCCGCTTCGCGAGGACACCAAGCCGTACCTCGGCCGCAGCAGTTGGTATCCTGAAGGAGTGCGCGAGAACGGCATGTACTGCCACGGCGTGCAATGGCTGGTCGGCGCCGCCCGGATTCTGGCCGAGCAGCGCCGGCGTCAGGGCGACGCCGAGCAGGCGAGCGCGTACGTCGAGACCGCATACCGCCTGTGGCGCAAGATCGCGTCCCTCTCGCATGCGACGACGGGCGAGATCGAAGTCTTCGGCGGTCAACCCAACCAGCAGGCGGCCGCCATGGTGACGACGTTCGACCCGGGGCGTATGATCTGGAACGGGTACACCGGCGCAGCGGGCTGGATGCTTCGTCAAGCCCTCGAAGGAGTGCTCGGCCTGCGGCTGTCGTCCGGCGCGATCGTCGACCCGTCCGAGCCCGATGCCCCGGCCGACCTGGGCGCGGTCCAGGTGGTGCGCGACTTGGCCCGAAGTCCGTTTCTCGGCGACCCCGCGGCCGGAGAGGCCCGCGACACGACCCCCTCTGAGGCGAGGACGCGATCATGAGAAACGATCCGAGCTGGATGAGAGCCGCCGGCCGCCGCGCGCGGCTCGTTCTGGGAGGGATTTCGCTCGCCGTGCTCTCGACATTCACCGCAGCCGGAGGGGAACCGTCGCCGGTCGAGGAGGCCGGGTTCCGGTTCCCGACGATCCCCGCCGATCACAAGCACGCCTCGGCCCTCCTGGCCAACGCGATGAACTACCTCGGTCCCGAGAACCGGATCATGGACTCGGAGTCGGGTTATCCGTTCGAAGGCTGGAACCAGGAGCCGGCCCGGGGGATCTACCTCCGCTCGTTCACGCAGTTGACGGCGATCGGGCAGGGGATGGAGATCCTCGCGAACATCGCGGCCGGCGTGTGCGACAACCCGTACCTCTCGCGTGAGGAGGCCCTCACAAGGTTGTCTCATCAGACGAAAAGCCTGCTCCAGGATCAGGTCGACCCGCGGCTGAGCAGCGACGGTCTGCTCGGCAACTTCCTCGACCTCGCCACCGGCAAACGGCTCGGCCCGCTGACGTCCGACGTCGAGAAGGCGAAGGTCGTCGCCACGTTCGGAGCCGAGAAGGGCGATGCGCTCTGGAAGGCACTCGCGGCGAAAGGCTGGATCGTCCCCCGGCACGGCGACGACGGCGAGGCCGCCGTGCAACGGTCGACCAAGTTCGGCTGGGACCACTTCGACGGCGAGCTGACTCCGTACCGAGACAACGACTCGAAGCAGAAGATCATGGACCTCCTCGACCAGCGGGTCGTGATGGTGGTCTTCGTCGACAACGCCAACCTCTCGTCGTCCGTCGCCCGGTCGATCGGCGCGTTGCTTCGGCCGGCGGTCAAGGACAACCCCGAAGCGGTCGAGCTGCGGCGGAAGCTGGAGTGCTTCCTCGACGCCCAGCGCGACGGCTACGCCAAGCTGTACGACCCAGCCGCCGGCCAGTTCTACTTCGGCCGCGACGCCACCAAGGGCCGCCTCTTCGGCTGGACCGACCTTCAAGGCAAGTGGGTGACGGGGCACGTCGACTACCTCGTCAACGAGTTTCGCGGCCCGGCCACATTCGTCGCCCTCCGATTCGGCCTGCCGATCGACGCCGTCAAGAACCTGGGGTTCAAGATCAAGCCGTACAAGACGAGCGACGGCCGCGTGCTGCACGTCCTGGCCCCGTGGGAAGGTTCGGCCTTCCAGGCCCTGGGCTTCGAACTCGCGCTGACCGAGATGAGCCGCCCGAGCTGGCGGAAGCTGCTGGAAGACTTCGTCGACGTCGAGATCGACTACTCGACACGCTACAAGTTGCCCGGCTTTCTATCCGAGTCATACAGCGGCCAGGGCGATCAGTACACGGGGAGCATCGGCGTCCCCGACGTCACCGTCTCGCCCAACCCCCGGATCACCGACGCCCCCTCGCTCTACACCCTAGGCGCGGCCTACTCAGTCGCGCCCACCAAGGTTGAAGACTTTCTCGCGGCGAACTGGCCGGCGATCTCCCGCCTGCTCACCGACCACGGTCCCTGGGAAGGCTTCAACACGACCCGGCAAGAAGTCATCTTGTTCCAGACGTCGGCCCATACGTTTTCGCTGATCCTCGGCCTGCTCGGGACCGCGTCGGATCACATGAAGACGTATCTAGATTCCAAAGCTATTGGCGCGCAGCTCGAAGCCGTCTTCCAGCCTGGTTTCGAGGTCGACATGTTCTCCGACCGCGCGACGGTCTTCGCCTGGGACGACAAGCCGAACCCGGTCCAGACCCGGCGCGACGAGTCGGGCTTCCACGTCGCCAGCCCGAGCATGGCGAACCTGGGAATCGCATTCGTCGCGACCGAGCCTAAGGGGGTGAACCTGTCGGGAGGAACTCTCGCCCTTCGCTACCGCGGCGGGGCGAAGTCGATCCCCGTGGTCGTCGCGCTCAAGCCCATGCCGAGCGAGCCGCCCCGCGCGGGCCTGATCCCCACCGAGATTTACACGACCCTTGCCGCGAGCGAAGGCGACGGCGAAGTCCAGATCGTCCTGCCGGCGACGCCCGGGCTGTCGCAGATCAAGGAGGTCGTCGTCACGTTCGGTCCGGAGTCGAAAGGCAAACCGCTCGACCTCACCATCACCGGCCTGAAGATCACGCCTCGTTCCTAGTTCGATCAAGAAGGACCCACCCCTTGACGTCACTCCGCCTGATTTCCCCCATGATCCTGCTTGCCGTGGTTTCCCTCGTCCGGGCCGACGGCGTCGCCGACAACGCGGCCGACAAGGTCCGGCCGATCCCTCCCAAGGGGATCGCGCTCGCCGACGCCGACCGTAACGCCCTCCAGGCTGAACTCGACAAACTGGGACACGCCATCGACGAGGTGCGGTCCGCCCAAAAGAACGAGCCTCGGATTCTTGCGCTACTGCCCGACGTCCAGATTTTTCACTCGGCCGTCGCCTCGGCCCTGGCCCACGGCGAGTTCTTCGACGCCAAGGACGTCGCCAAGGCGAAAGCCCTCCTCAAGCGGGGCATGGACCGAGCGGACGCCCTTCTCCCAAGTCAGGGGTTGCACACTGGTCCAACTCCAGGCATGTGGCAAGCAGGTCACGGCCCGGTGGCTCTCGGCTACATATCGAAGATTGACGGCTCGGTGCAGCCCTACGGGTTGGTCATACCGTGGTCGCATTCGTCGGGGGCAAACCGCCACCGGCTCGACGTCTGGTGTCACGGCCGGGGCGAGACGCTCAGCGAGGTCAACTTCTTGATGGACCGAGAGACGGCGCCGGGCGAGTTCACGCCCGACGGAGCCTTCGTGCTCCATCCCTACGGCCGCTATTGCAACGCCAACAAGTTCGCCGGCGAGATCGATCTCTTCGAGGCGCTCGACGATGTGCGGAAACGCTTTTCGATCGATGAAAACCGCCTGGTGATGCGCGGGTTTTCGATGGGAGGCGCAGCGTGCTGGCAGTTCGCCGTCCACTACCCGAGCGTCTGGGCCGCCGCGGCCCCCGGCGCGGGGTTCTCGGAAACGCCCGACTTCCTGAAGGTCTTCCAGAACGAGACGCTTCAGCCGTCGTGGTATGAGAAGTCGCTCTGGCGGATGTACGACTGCACCGGCTACGCCGCCAACCTGTTCAACTGCCCGACCGTCGCCTACAGCGGCGAGAAGGACAGTCAAAAGCAGGCCGCCGACCTGATGGCCAAGGCGCTCGCCGACGAGGGGATCGACATGGTCCATGTGATCGGAGCCGGCGCGGGCCATCACTACACGCGTGACGCCAAAATCGAGATCAACCGCCGCATCGACTCGATCGTCGACGCCGGCCGCGACCCCGTTCCCGCCCGCGTGGTCTTCACCACCTTCACTCTCCGTTACAACCGCTCGTTCTGGGTCCAGGTCGACGGCCTCGCCAAGCACTGGGAACGCGCCCGCGTCGAGGCCGACTTGCTCGGCAACCAGGGCGCTGGGCCCAAGATCGAGACGTCGAACGTCACCGGCCTGACGCTCGAGATCCCCGCCGGCCTCTGCCCGCTCGACGTCCGCAAGCATCCCAAGGTCGAAATCGACGGCCAGCAAATCGAGGCGCCCAGGCCGCTCTCCGACCGCTCGTGGACGGCCCGATTCCAGAAAGTCGACGGCACATGGCGCGCTGCGGCCGACGACGGCCGGCTCGTGAAGCGCCACGGCCTGCAAGGGCCGATCGACGACGCGTTCATGGACAGCTTCTTGATGGTCCGGCCGACCGGTCCGGCGCTCAACGCGAAGATCGGCGACTGGGCCGCCACCGAGATGGGCCACGCCGTCGACCACTGGCGGCGTCAGTTCCGTGGCGACGCCCGCGTCAAGGACGACAAGGACGTGACCGACGCCGACGTCGCCGATCACAACCTCATCCTCTGGGGCGACCCGAGCAGCAACGCCTACCTCGCCAAGATCGCCGACAAGCTGCCGGTCCAGTGGACTAAGGACGGCGTGAAGCTCGGCGCCGAGACCCACGACGCCGGCCGTCACGTCCCCGTCCTGATCTATCCGAACCCCCTGAATCCTAAGCGTTACGTCGTCCTCAACAGCGGCTTCACGTTCCGCGAGTACGACTACCTCAACAACGCTCGGCAGGTCCCCAAGCTGCCGGACTTCGCGATCGTCGACGTCGATTCGCCGCCGACCTCGCGCGCGCCCGGCCGGATCGTCCAGGCGGGGTTCTTCGACGAGGAGTGGAAGCCTCGGACTGATGAATCGCACGTCGACGCCCGTTGAAACCTTAAACCCTGATCACGCGGACCCCGGGAGCCCTCGTCATGGTCTTTCAAAAATTCATCGACGGGATCGATACAGCCTTCCGCGATGGCGACGCCGGGGTGGACGGCAAGTTCGCCGAGGCGCGCAACGTGGGCATCCTCCGCGATCAGTACCAGGCGCTTTCGCGCGGCGACCTCGACGCGGCGGTCGAGCTGTTCCATGAGGACGTCGAGCTGGAAATCACCGGCCCCCCCGCCGTGCCGTTCCTCGGCCGGTGGCGGGGCCGGCTCGACGTGAAGGACGCCATCCAGCGCAACTTCGGAATGCTCGACGCCCAGACGCCGGAAGTCCATTCGGTCGTCGCCCAGGGCGACCTCGTGGTCGTCGTCGCCCACGAGCAGGGCCGCATCCGGGCGACGGGGACCCCGTATTCGATCCACTGGGTGCAGATCTTCACCTTCCGCGACGGCAAGCTCGTCCGGATGCGCGAGATCGTCGACGGCTACGCGGTCGAGAGCTCCATCGTATGATGTGCCGGCTCTTTACTGGTTTGACGCCGCAGCCGAGCATCCCGGCGCGGTGGAATTCATCGGCCTTCTCCGCCAGTCGGATCACCGTCCCTGTTCGCCGTCCGAGGGATCGATCGCGATCGCCTGCCTCGCAAGCTGTTCCCCCTTCTCAAGGTCGCCCCGGTCCAGGTGAAACTTCGCCAGCCAGATCAACGGCCGTTCTTCAAAACGATCGCGAGGGAGCACTCCTGCGGCAAGCGGAACGAACCCGTCGCCGGTCAGTTCGAGGGGCAGCCGCCAGCCGGGATCGAAGTCCGGCCATTTCTGGACCATCGCGACGGCGGCCCAGCGCGCATCGTCCTTTCGCCCGACCGCCAGGAGCGATCGCGCGGCGGTCAACGGCGCCGGATAGGAGGGGCTGAGGCCCCGCCGCTCGCCGGGGCGCCAACGCTCACAACCTATCAAGCAACCGACCCGACCTGCAAGTCTGCACCGTCATGGCTTCCCCAGGCCGCCGCCGTCCAGGTGCGAGCCCTCCGTATTATTGTTTTCAACATGTCAGGACTCATGACAATCGAGCATATTAAGCCGAGGCAACGTCGCCATCCGACGTGCGTCCGATAATGGAGATTATGTTCGCGAGAGTCCAAGTAGGCCGGTTGTGTCGATTACAGGGAGGGCGATGGGCGTAGTGGAACCGTCCGTTGGCAGATCGGCCGTCGCATCCCGATCGAAGTCTTTGGCTGTCCGCCGAGTTCGGACGCGGGTTCCATGCCGTTAATATCGTTGGATTTCAATCCGCTTGACGACGAGGATCCACGGCGGCAAGCTTGAAATCAACAAAGACGAGAACCGACTGAATCCTGCCGCCGGAGGCTGGCCCCGTGACCTTCGACCTTTCACGACTCGACACCGTTCAGCTCGTCCCCTTGACTCCGTTTTCGAGCGACGGCTCCAAGGTCCTCCCCGACGTCCTCGGCTCCTTCACGCGTTGGCTCTACGACGCGGGCGTTCGCGTCTTCTTGCCGGGGGCGGCAACAAGCGAGTTTCATTCCCTGAGCGCTGAGGAAGTGCTCTCGTGCGTTTCGGCGACACGCTCCGCCCTGCCGGACGATGCGGTCGTCATCGCCCCGATCGGGATGAGCGTTTCGCACGCCGTCTCAATAGGAAATGGGGCGATTGACGCGGGCGCCGACGCTCTCCTCGTCATGCCTCCCGTGCACCCTTACCTCTGCGACGTCGGAATGGGTGATTACTTCCGGGCTTTGACCGACGCCCTCCCCCTGCCGTTCCTCGCCTACAAAAAGGGACCTTTCCCGAGCGATGAGCTGCTCGGCGAACTGTCGCGGGCGGGGAGGCTGGTCGGCGTGAAATACGCCGTCAACGAGATGGATGCTGTCACGCGGTTCATCGAATCGCACCGCGGGAAGCTCGGCGTCTATTGTGGAACCGCCGAGCGGTTCGCGCCCTTTTTTCATCTGGCAGGGGCGACCGGATACACCTCCGGCGCGGGCAACATCTGCCCGCGACTGACCCTCGCCATGCACCGCGCCCTCGCCGGCGGCGACTACGCCAAGGCCATGCAGTTCCTGCGAACGATCCGACCGATCGAGGATTATCGGGCCCGGGCCGGAGACTCGTACAACGTCAGCATGCTCAAGACCGCCATGCAGCTCCGCGGACGCGACTTCGGTCCACCGCGCCCGCCGCAACGACGGCTCACGCCCCTCGAAGAGACCGAGGTCCGAACGCTCCTTGAGCCGATCCTCGCGGCCGAAGCGGAGCTGGGCGGATGACGGCCGGCGCGAATTATTTCCCCGCCAGATACCGCTTTTCGACCTTCGCCGCCACCGTGCCCAGGCCGTAGTAACCGACGGAGATGCGGCCGACGTGGGTCAGCAGGTCGTAAGCCCGCCAGCGGTCCCACCCGTAGCTGCTCTCCATCCATAGGATGAGCTGGGCGTACGCCTGGGCGATCGACCGCTCCATCGGGGGACCGCTGACGACGGCCATGATCTCTTCGGGCGACTCGATCCGGGGCCAGGCCAGGCGCGATTGCTTCAACAGGTCCACGGTGAGCGTCGTCTCCCCAGCCATCTCCAGCCCGGTCGCCGAAAGCTCTCCGTGGCCCATCGCCGCGTGGAGATCGCCGAGGTAGAGCAACCCGTCCGTGACGAAAACCGGCAGGTAAACCGTGTTTCCCGGCGCGGTCTCGAGGATGTCGAGGTTCCCCCCGTGAGGCCCCGCCGGAAGAGTCGTGGGGCAGCCCCAATCGGGCGCGGTTCCGATGCAGCCGATCATCGGAGCATAAGGAATCGTGACCGTGTCGCTCCAGTAGATCAGGCCGTCGCGGATCGGGCAGACGTGCGCACCGTGCGGACAGTCGGTTCCCAGCCACTCGCAGAGCTGCTTCGGTTCCGCGGTGCGCGTGGCCGCCTGTCCGCCCGTCGGCCGGATCTCGTGAATGGTCACCGCGAGCGAATCGCCGGGCTCGGCCCCCTCGACGGCGATCGGGCCGGTGAGCGGGTTGCTGTAGGGCATCGCGACCTTGTCGCGGCGGTCGTCGTTCGTGCGGATCTGCCCCGAGAGCGCGTCTTCGGTCGCGACCACGATCGTCTCGCCCGGACGGATTCGCAACCGCGGCGAGTAGTGACGGCTGAACTCGTAGTAAAGCGGACCGATCGCGAGTCTCTGCATGATCCACCTGGTTGCGCAACGTGACCCATCGTTCATGGTCTCCGCCGAGAAGGGCGAACGACCCTGGCGAGCGTAACGTCGCGGAGGCGGGGGAGCGAGATCTTCCTTAGCCTGAAACTTCGACGTCCGGCAAACCCAAGACGTTCGCTCGGAAGCCGGGGGCAGGATGTTTGGAGACAGAATGTCGCTGACGCCCCCGTAGGTCGCCGTCCAAGGATCATGCCCAAGACTAATAACCTAACATTGTTCGCATGATGACTCTCTCACACAAAGATCGTCGGCGGGTTCTGGGATTCTTCGGCGAGGACGGCGGAATCCCGTTCGAAAACGGGCGGCGTGATCCATACTTATGATGGACGATTCTCTGTGGCGGATCTTTGACAACTCGACTGACGGACTTTGAAAGGCGCGGAACTCACGACTTGAGCCGGCGGGACAAGCGAGCATCGGGTCGGCGAACGTGGTGAAAAGTGGGCGAGCGAACCCAATCCGCTGGACGACTCCTCCGGCCGGGAATGGCGGCGGAACGAACTCGGCGGGAGGAAAACAAGGTGTTTTCGGCGCGGACGAAGCCAACTCTCGAAACCACGCCTAACACCTTGTCACATAGCGAATTAGGATACGCGTCCAGCATTCTCCGCGGGCGCGAACGAACCCAATCGCGGCTGGCGGATCGGTAGGCGAACAGGGGGCGAAGGCGGATGGTTTGCGGCGCGAACGAAGCCAATCGCGGGGGACGGAGTTTGAGCTGTTCCGGGTCGGCTCGGGGGTTGCGGACGGCCGTCGTTGACCCGAATCGGGACGGTGGGGAGAATACGAGGATGCGGTTCGAGCCGCGCCGTATCCATTCCTAGGAGAAGTGATGACCAAGTTAGTTTTGCTGCGTCACGGCGAAAGCATCTGGAACAAAGAAAATCTGTTCACCGGCTGGTATGACGTTGATCTGTCGGAACAAGGCAAGGTCGAGGCCAAGCGGGCCGGCGAACTGCTCAAGGCCGAGGGGTTCACCTTCGACGTCGCGTACACCTCGGTCCTCAAGCGGGCGATCCGGACCGCCTGGCTGGCCCTCGACGAGCTGGACCTTCTCTGGATTCCCGTCGACCGCTCGTGGCGGCTCAACGAGCGGCACTACGGGGCGCTCCAGGGGCTGAACAAAGCCCAGACCGCGGCCAAGTACGGCGATGAACAGGTCTTGGTCTGGCGGCGGAGCTACGACGTCCCCCCTCCCCCGCTTGACGAGTCCGACCCCCGCTACCCCGGCGCCGATCCCCGCTACGCGGCCCTGAGCAAGGACGAACTGCCCAAGACCGAGTGCCTCAAGGACACCGTCGCGCGGTTCCTTCCTTACTGGGAGCAGACCATCGCGCCGGCCGTGAAGGCGGGCAAGAAGGTGCTGATCGCGGCTCACGGTAACAGCCTGCGCGCCCTGGTGAAGTACCTCGACGGCATCTCCGACGACGACATCGTCGGGCTGAACATCCCCACCGGCGTCCCGCTGGTCTACGAGCTGGATTCCAACCTCAAGCCGATCAAGCACTACTACCTCGGCGACCCCGAGGAAGCCGCCCGCAAGGCTGCGGCCGTCGCGGCCCAGGCCAAGGGTCAGTAGTCGCCGTTCGCGGAACGGTCCGTCACTCGGTGATCTCGCGGATCACGCGACACGGGTTGCCGGCGGCGAACACGCCCTCGGGGACGTCTCGCGTGACCACGCTGCCAGCGCCGATGACGGACCGCGACCCGATCTTCACCCCCGGACAGATGACCGCCGCGCCGCCGACCCAGACGTCGGAGCCGATCTCGATCGGCCGGGCGTACTCGTGCTTCCGGCGCTCGGCGGCGTTCATCGGATGCATGGCCGTGTAAATCTGCACCGACGGACCGAACAGCGTGAAGTCGCCGATCCGCACATGGGCCACGTCGAGGACCACGCAGTTGAAGTTGAAGAAGACCCGCTCGCCAAGCAGGATGTTCGAGCCGTAATCGCAGTAGAACGGCGGCTGCATCCAGACGCTTTCGCCCCCCGCGCCGAACAGCTCGCGGAGAATCCGCCGCCGCTCCTCGACGTCGGCCTCGCGGGTGGCGTTGAGCGTCTGGCACAGGTCGCGCGCCCGGTCGCGAGCCTGGACCAGCTCGACGTCGAACGGGTCGTACATCGCGCCGGCCAGCATCTTCTCGCGTTCGCTCGGCATCGGCTTTCGCCCTCGATCAAAACAGCGTGTAGATGAATGGCGCGGCGGCCGTGCTCGACAGGAAGATCAGGACGCCCAGCAAGAGCATCACGATCACGATGGGGAGCAGCCACCATTTCTTGTTCTGCTTGAGGAAAGCCCAGAACTCGGCGATCAGGCTTTCGCCCTCTTGCTCGGCGGCGGCTTTCTCGAACTCGGTGCGATTCGGCGAGGGGGTGTCGCTCATGGCTGGTCGCTCGATGAGGGTCGAAGTCGAGGAAGATCCGATGACGCTCGTCTTCCGATCAGAACTGCTTGAAGTAGCGCCGGGGGTCGGTCGGGGTCGGCTTGGGCACCCAGTAGGATTCGATCCCGGGCCGACGCGTCCGCTGGAGTGCGTCGCGGCCGATCAGCCGGAAGACCAGGCCGATCGGCGTGAACAGGCCGTAATACATGATCGCGAGCATCACCAGCGAGACCGTCCAGCCGATCGGGAACGCGAGCACCATCCAGGCGACGTAGATCGGCCGCAGGAAGTCAGGACGAAGGAGGCCCAGCAGACCGCCCACGACCGCAACGGCGCCCAGCCCCGCTCCCAGGTTGGAATGACCGCGCCCCAGGGCTTCCCAGAGCCCGAGACCGCCAAAGAAGATGAGCCAGAGCCCGGCGAACTGCCGCAGGGTCTTGGCCGTCGGGGCGAACTGGATGTCGGACCATTGCATGAAGTCGAACCTCAACCGTCAATCGAGCTGGAACTGCGACAGATAGCGTTCCCGGACGACTTCCCCAGCCTTCCGCGCGGCCTCGTCCTTGACGATCACGAAGTCCTCAAGAACCAAGACGTCCATATCGGTGGCCAGGAAGCAGCGGTAGGCGTCGTCCGGGGTGCAAACGATCGGCTCGCCCCGGACGTTGAAACTCGTGTTCACCAGGACGGGACAGCCGGTCAGCCGGTCGAAAGCCTCGATCAACCGGTGGAACCGCGGGTTGCGCTCCGCGTCGACGGTTTGCAGCCGGGCGCTGTAGTCGACGTGAGTCACCGCGGGGATTTCCGATCGTACAATGTTCACGCGTCTGCGAAGGTCGGGGTCTTCTTGCATGGTGCTCAACGACTCGGCGTCGATGGGCGTCCGCCGATCCTCGCGGACCGGGGCCACCAGCAGCATGTAGGGGCTCTCGTGATCGGGATCGAACTCGAACCAGTCGGCCACCCGTTCCTGCAAGACGGCCGGGGCGAACGGTCGGAAGCTCTCGCGAAACTTGATTTTGAGATTCATAGTCGCCTGCATGGCCGACGACCGGGGATCGCCGAGGATGCTCCGGCCGCCCAACGACCGGGGGCCGAACTCCATCCGGCCCTGGAACCAACCGATGATCTTGCCGTCGGCCAGGAGGCCCGCGACGTGCTCGGCCAGCTCGGATTCCGACTCGCAACGCCGGGCCTCGACTCCCTTGCCCGCCAGGAACCGGGCGATCTCGTCGCCGCCGTAACTCGGCCCGAGGAAGCTCCCCCGCTGGGCGTCGCGGCCGTCGGGGTTTCGAGGCTTTTCGAGGAGCTGGTGCCACACGAAGAGGGCCGCGCCCAGCGCCCCGCCGGCGTCGCCGGCCGCGGGCTGAATCCAGAGGTCGTCAAAACCACCCTCGCGGAGCAGCCGGCCGTTGGCCACGCAGTTGAGGGCCACGCCGCCGGCCAGAACGAGGTTCTTCGCGTCGGTCCGCCGTTGCACCTCGCGGCCGATCCGGAGCACGGCCTCTTCCGTCACCCACTGGATGCTGGCCGCCAAGTCCATGTGCCGCGGCTCGAGCGCCGATTCGGGAGATCGCGGGGGACCGCCGAACAGGTCGTGAAAACGACTGTTGGTCATGGTCAGCCCCTGGCAGTACTGGAAGTACCGCATGTCGAGCCAGAAGCTGCCGTCGGGCCGGAGATCGATCAACCGCTCAAGAATCAGGTCCTTGTAGATCGGCCGGCCGTACGGGGCCAGCCCCATCAGCTTATACTCGCCGCTGTTGACCTTGAAGCCGCAATAGTAGGTGAAGGCCGAGTACAGCAGCCCGAGCGAGTGCGGGAACGCGATGTGATCGATCAATCGGATCCGCGCGCCTTCGCCGATTCCGAACGTCGCCGTGCTCCATTCGCCGACGCCGTCGAGCGTCAGAATCGCCGCCCGGTCGAACGGACTGGGGAAGAAGGCGCTGGCCGCGTGGCTCTCGTGGTGGTCGGTGAACACCAGCCGGGCCCGGCTCGCGGGGCCCAGAGCGCGGCGGATCGTCCGCCGCATGTGCAGCTTGTCCTTGAGCCACAGGGGGATCGCCAGTCGAAAGCTCTTGAAACCCACAGGGGCGTAGGCCAGGTAGGTTTCGAGCAGACGTTCGAACTTCGTCAGCGGCTTGTCGTAGAAAGCGACGTAATCGACGTCGGCCGGCGAGAGATTCGCTTCGCGCAGACAGTAGGCGACCGCCTCGGCGGGAAACGCCGCGTCGTGCTTGACGCGGGTGAACCGTTCTTCCTGCGCGGCGGCCGTGATCCGGCCGTCGACCACCAAGGCGGCCGCGCTGTCATGGTAGAACGCGGAAAGTCCCAGGATCGCAGTCATGCCTGTTCCTGCATTCGAATCGCCCCGCCGACGGACTCGCCGCGACGCGACTCGGCTTCTCGCGCGGCAAGGGGTAGATTACCACGACGGTCCCATTCCGGCCAGTTTTCCGTTGCTCGTCCAACGTCCGTGAGGCCGTCGCACCGGCTCGGACCAGGGAAAACAGTCGATGAAATCGCTCTCAGGCTGGTACACTTTGAGCGTCCATAACCTAGAAAGATCTTGTATGCGCGTGTTGTGAAAATTTGTCGACGCCCCTTGCGAGGCAGGATCTGTGTATGACATAGTCCATGAGGGGGTGCCCCGCGCGCTCGCAGCCGACTCCAGAACATAAAGCAACTTAACGAAACGAGCTTGCGATTATGGATCATGCCCTGATCGATCAACCAGCCCCCCCGCTAACTCAGTCCCAAACACCGGGCGAGCTTTCGAAGTTCCTGAGCGCGGCCAAGGCCAATCATCGATGGATCGTGATGGTCTGCGTGTTGCTCGGCCTCTCCGGCGCGGTTCGCTACTGGCGCGAATTGCAATTCCTCAGCATCGGGAGCCAGAGCAAGAATTCGCCGTTCCCGCTGAAGGACATCCCCAACCTATTGGGGACCTGGCGCGCGCTGGAAGGCGCCGAGACGGTCCTGGACCCCGAGATCGCGAAGCTCGCCGGGTCGACCGACCACGTGCTCAGGACGTACGCCGACGACCAGAGCGGCGAGCGGGTCACCGTGCTCGTGCTCTACGGACCGGCGGACGCCGTCTGGGGGCACACACCCGATATTTGCTACCCGGCGTCGGGCTTCAAGACCGTGATCCCGTCACGCGAGGTCCAGATCCCCCTCGAAGGCGCATCGCGTTCGGTGGCTTTCCGCGAAGCTCTCTACGGCAAGTCGCTAGGTGGAGCGACCATGTTGCAAGAGGTCTACTATTCCTTCCGCAACGCGGGCCAATGGCGATCCGAGATGGGAAGCCAGTGGAAACAATTCCGTTACTTCCCGGGGATGTTCAAGATCCAGATCGAACGGCGCGTCAAAACCGCCCAGCTCGGCGACAGCCCGGCGCAAAGCCTGCTGGCCAGCTTGGTCGAAGAGATTGAGAAGCGATCCGCGCCAGACTCCGCCGCCTCGCCCGCGGTCGTGGCGACGACCGCCGCCGCGGGCCCGGCTGGGAAGTGAAAGCCTTCCCCTCTCCTTCGATGACGGACGACTCGCAAGGCTGCCCCGCGGTATTCACGCCCCGCTATTGCCCCCAAAAATATTGACGCCAAAAGATTTAGGGAGGGTGGGCATCGCCCCCCCTCCCACTCGTTTAAGCGCGGGCGAACGGAAACCGCCTGGATCGAGGACTGCGCGCGACCCGGGTTGAAAACCGGGGCGGTCGTCGCTCACGACCGGAAGGCGTCTTCCTCCCCCTCGACACCGCGCGAGCGCCCCCCCCAACGCAGCACCTTGGCCGCCAGGACGACCAGTCCGACGGCCGCGATTCCAACTCCCCCGATCATGAAGAGCAAGACAAGGACGGGGAGGAGGTAGATCGCCAGGCTGATCTGGACGATGCGGGCACCCCAATCCGTTGCGCGTGAAGGGGATGCGCCGGCGGACGGCTCGGAGACGGAGTGGGAGGTTCGCGACGTGGTCGCCGGAAATAGTACTATCATGGCCGCCGGCCCTTTCTTTCGTGATTCCGTCGAAGGAACAGAGCGTCCTTCCACGCGAGTCAGCCCGCACCTGAGCGATCGGTCGATCCCAACGCCTTGGCCCATGATCCATTCCCAAGGGCTCGACGTTTCCAGCCGATTCCCAGTCACAGACTTGGCTCGCCGCCCGTCATTTTCTGTCGGCGAGGCTCGTCGCCGTGTTGATCCAAACTCCGTCTTTCTCGATGCGGTCGCTTGAAAACGCGCGCGCCTTCACGCTGAAGCCGGCGCATCCTGCTTCATTCATCGATAAGACGGGTCTTGGTCAAACCACCGAGCACGAGATGGGCACGATCGGACGACCCGATCAGCCTTTCATCGAAAGTGTAGCTCAGGAATCACGCCAAGGAGAACTGTTTCTCGAACTCACCATCAACCCTCGAAATCCGAGTAACCGCGAAGCCCGCGGCGGAATCGACACCTAAACTTAAGAAGGGAAGCGCGTCGGTCACCGCATCCTCTTATTATAGGGGAAGGATCAGCCGAGTTCTGCATCACCCAGTCGAAATGCGTTATCCAAACAGGATGGAATCTCTTAAGATTTTCGGAATCCTGGGACCGTCGAACGCCGGGGCCATGGCCAAGCGATTTCGGGGCGTTCCGCCTTCATGCCAGACGAAACGAATCAAACACCCACTCCCGCACCCCGCAAGACATGATGAGATCTGTTGACGACGTAGGCTCGCGACGTGGATTTAATTTGACGAGATTGAATGGGATTGATTACAGTCTGACGGAGACGGTTTTCAAGGCGAAGCTGAGCCCGCTGACCATGGGCGACTCAGATCGAGCCGGGTGCTGAAATGCGCCGTCGGAGATGGCATATCCCAGGTTCGGCTCGGCGATCGACTGAATGTTCCTCCCACGACGAGCAACCGCGACAGCGGCGAAATTTTCTAACTTCGATGACTCCTCCCTGAGCGATCATCGGGGCGGGAGCACCGCTGGATGGAAGTTCATTCTGCTAATCCACTACCCTTGAGTACCCTCTGATGGACACTACCGACAGCAACGATTCGCTCTTGCCGGCGCGGTTGCCCTCGTCGTCGTCGTCGCATCTACCGGCGATGAGCGCGGCCAATCGCCACGCATACGATCTCACGACCGTGTCTTCCTCGGTTCAGATCAGCCCGCAGGGGGTGTTGCGTGGTTTGGCCCGCAACTGGTGGCGCATCCTCTTGCTCTGGGCGGTCGTGTCGGCGCCCTTGGATTATCTGATTTACAGCCAGATCCAACCGACCTACGAAGCCGTGAGCACGATCCGCGCCGAGCCCACGCAGCTCAGCCTCTACGGCCAACAGAATTCGAACGCGCAAGCCCAGCCCATCGAACGCTTCATTGGAACCCAAATCGCATTCATCACCACCAACACCGTGCTCAAGCCGGCGATCGGCGAC
The DNA here is from genome assembly GCF_001956985.1 of Paludisphaera borealis. Classification (NCBI taxonomy): domain Bacteria; kingdom Pseudomonadati; phylum Planctomycetota; class Planctomycetia; order Isosphaerales; family Isosphaeraceae; genus Paludisphaera; species Paludisphaera borealis. Next base: position 43,081 of record NZ_CP019083.1, on the reverse strand, counting down.
AGCACGGTCGCCGAACTCCCCTTCATCAAAAACTCTACGGATAAGCTGACGGACCTCAGGCAGAAGCTCAAGGTCAAGAACAAGGACGGCACGGTTCACATTCAAGTATCCTTTGATTCGACGGACGCTCATGAAGCAGCCGCGATCGTCAACGCGGTCGTGGCGTCCTATCTGCGATCCTATAAAGATGTGCAGCAAAGTCGCGACGAGAGCCACCTGAAACGTTTGACCGTTTATTTGGATAGACTGAAAAAGGACAAAGAAGAGAAGGTCGAGGCGCTCAAAGAGATCGTGGAACGGGGCAATGTCAACGGTCAGTCCGCCGGCGAAAGCAAACCAAAGGAATCCACAAAGACCCAGGGCAGCGATCCGGCCCCTCAGACCAAGGACGCCTCCATTGAGAAGTTCTCCATCGAGCAGTACCGCAACTTCAAGGCGGACATCCTGAAAAAGAAGCTTGAGTTGAATGAGCTGGAATTCGCCCTCCAGAAGCGGGTGGCGGATTCCCAGGAGCAAGATTCCGAGGTCGCCGAAACGACGGGGTTCCAGAAATCGCAGCTTGAAGCTCGGATCAACGAGACGTTCCGGCGCGACCCCTCGGTCGCCAGCCTGATCCAGCAAATCCTGGAGACGGACGAGGAGCTGGCCCACACCGTGGGCGTGGCCCGTAAAGGTTACGACCCGGCCCGCCAGGCCGCCGAGAAGCGCAAGGCTCAGTTGATGGCGAAGTACAACAGCCTCTGGGACGAACGCTACGGCGAGATCCGCCAACTGGTGATGGCCGAGGACGCCTCGTTCGCGGCCTCGGCCGCGGCCGCCGGGTCTGGGACGGTCGCGACGAACGCCCTGACGATTGAAGCCCTGCGGGCGCGGGTGGAGCTGTCGCGGCATCAGCTCGACACGCTCAACCAGTTGGTCCTGTCGATGGAAATCGAGCGGAAGGCGACGCAATCCGACACGTATGCGGCCGAACGACTCAAGGCCGACATCGAGACCCTGGTGGAGCAGTACAAACACATTTCCGAGAAGTTCGAGAACCTCAAGTTCGCGGGCACCACGGATGTGGACGTCGGGCTGATCGACGCGGCCATAGCCGTCAGCGAGCCGACGAACAACAAGCGAATCAAGTACGTCGTCATCGTCCCGAGCGTGATCCTGTGCCTGGTGCTCGGACTCTTCGCGTTGCTCGAGGTCAAGGCCGAGCGCGTGGCCGACCCCGACGCGCTCTCAACCCGGGTGCAGTCGGAGGTCTTCTCGCTGCCGCCGCTGCCCATGGTTCGTGCATCGAACAAGCTGAACGGCCCGGCGGAGGACGATCAGATCGACCGCTTCATCCAGCGGCTCGACCATTTGCGATTCGCCGTTTGCGGCGACCATCCGGAAGTCGGCCTGGGTCGTTGCGTGCTGATCACCAGCGCCATCGGCGGCGAAGGCAAGACGACGCTGGCGGCGCAACTGGCCGCCCGTTGCGGCCACGCCGGGCACTCGACCCTGCTGATCGACGCCGACCTGCGACGCGGTTCCCTCTGCAGCCTGCTCGACATCCCCGAGGGGCTCGGTCTAAGCGATGTTCTGAAGGAAGAAGCAAACGTCGAAGACGTCGCCATCCCCGTCCAAGGCGGGACGTTCCACCTGCTCTGCGCCGGGACGCCGGTGGCGGACACCAGCCGGCTTTTCCAGGGGCGGAATTTCGGGATGATGATCGCCCGGCTTCGCCAGATGTACGACCTGATCATCATCGACTCGCCCCCGGTGCTGCCGGTCCCCGATGGTCTGATCATGGGCCGCTGGACCGACGGTGCCGTACTTGCTTCGCGATACGACATCAGTCGCGCCCCCCAGGTCGAGCGCGCCCGCCGCCAGTTGACCAACGCGGGAATTCCCGTCCTGGGAACCGTGATCAACGGCATGAAATCGTCCGACGCGTACTACGGCCGCTATTCCTATAGTCGCGGCCGATCGGGCTATGGAGAGCCGGACGCGTCGCCCACGACCTGATCCGTCCGATCCGACACGTCGGCCCGCGATCGTCGTACAAGCCGACGATCGCGGGTCGACGAAGCCGTTCCAGGGCGGCCCGACCGACGACGGTCGTGTCGCGCGCGTCCGTTGCAAACGAGCCGGTCACAAGCTAGTGTTTCCGGGAGATCACGGGGTTTCCTCGACTGACAGGCGCAACGCCGGCCGGTCGCCCTCTCCGCTTCCTTCGATTTCGACTCGCGAGGAGTCCAGCCTTGGCCCACTTCCCCCTGGTCAATCCTCAGGCCTCCCCGGCGGATCGGAACAGCCCCCGCGGGCCCTCCGCGCCGCCGAGCCCGTTCACGCTTCAAGCCTGGCCCTGGCTGCCCGCGGCGATCGTGGGAACGCTGCTGATAGCCTGGGCGTACGCACCGAATTTCCGCCATCTGATCTTCATCTGGAACACCGAGCCGAACTATTCGCACGGCTTCCTGGTCGTCCCGATCGCGGTCATGATCCTCTGGCGCAGGCTCTCCGATTGGAATTACGACTGGACGTCGTTCCGGGCCCCGGTCTGGAGCTGGGCTCTGCTCGGCGCCTGCCTGCTGGGCCGAGCGGTGGCCTACGAGTGGAGCATGCAGTGGGTTGAGACCGTCAGCATCCTTCCCGTGGCCGCGTGCCTCGTGTTCGCCCTGGGAGGCTGGCCGCTGCTCGCGCGAGCCTGGCCGGCGATCGCCTTCCTCGTGTTCATGTTTCCGCTCCCCACGTCGATGAACTCGCTCGTCTCACTCCCCTTGCAGCGAATCGCCACGACGGGCAGTTGCTTCGTGATGCAACTCAGTGGGCTGTGGGTCGTCGCCGAAGGGAACGTGATCACGCTCGGCACGCCGCACGGCCCCAAGCAGCTTGAAGTGGCCATGGCCTGCAACGGGCTCTCGATGCTGATGACGCTCGCCGCGACGGTGACCGCGACGGTCATCCTCATCGACATGCCGGTCTGGAAGCGGATCGTCATCCTGCTCAGCGCCTTCCCGATCGCGCTCATCAGCAACGTCTCCCGGATCGTCGCGACGGGCTGGTGCTACTATTACATCGAAGGCGCCCGGGCGAAGGAACTGGCTCACGACTGGTCGGGATATCTCATGATGCCGCTGGCCCTCGTGCTGGTGGGCCTGGAAATCTGGATCTTGTCATGGCTGTTCGAGGCCGACGAGGGTTACGCGCGGAAGCCCATGGGCCTCGTGGGGCCCAGGTCGTGAACAAGCGGGTTTGGATATGGGGCGTGCCCTTCGCGCCGATGACGCTTGAAGAGACCGTTAATGCGATCGACGCCCTGATCGAAGAACGGCGTCCCTCCTATTTCATCACGGCGAATCTTCACTACGTGATGCTGACGAGGGACCATCCGGACCTCGGCCCGATTAACGAGCGGGCCGCGTTCATCCTCGCCGACGGCGCGCCCGTGGTTTGGGCGGCGCGGAAGCGCCCGACGCCGCTGCCCGAGCGGGTCGCGGGGTCCGATCTGATCTTCCATCTTTGCGACCTCTCGGCCCGGAAGGGCCGGCGGCTGTTCTTCCTTGGCGCCCCGGAAGGGGTGGCCGAGGAGGCCGCCGACAAATTAAGGGAGCGGTATCCCGGCCTCCAAGTGGTCGGCACGGAATGCCCGCCGTTCCGCAAGCCGACCGACGAGGAACACGAACAGTTGCTCGATCGCATCCGCGCCACGAACCCCGACATCCTCTTCGTAGCGTTCGGCCAGCCGAAGGGGGAACGCTGGATCTTCGCGAATCACGAGCGTCTGGGCGTCCCCGTGTGCGTCCAGGTCGGCGCCTCGCTCGAATTCGCCGCGGGACGGTTCGCCCGGGCCCCGCGCTGGATGCAGCGAACCGGCCTCGAGTGGGCGTTCCGGCTCCTGCAAGAACCCCGCCGCCTCTTCTCGCGATACGCCCGGAACGCCGGGTTCATGGGACGAATGATCGTCCACGACCTGTTACACAAACCCGATCCGTCGCGGGCCGCCGGGGCGACTTCGCCCGCGGCCGCCGAGCCCACTCGGAGGCCAGGCTGATCCGCTCGCCGACTGACGCGCGTGCTCAACCCGGACCGTACACCGTGAAATCCGAAAGCTCCTCGTCGATGTCCGCTCGCCCCGCCGTGTTCCTGGACCGCGACGACACCCTGATCGCGAACGTCCCCTACTTGTCCGACCCCGCCGGCCTGCGCGTCCTCCCCGGCGCTTCGCAGGCGCTTGGCGCGCTTCGTCGGGCGGGGTTCGCGCTCGTCTTGATCACCAACCAATCGGCCGTCGGTCGAGGTTTGATCACGGAATCGCGGCTGCATGAGATCCACGACGCGCTGAACCGGCTCCTGGCCGAAGAAGGCGCGGCGCTTGACGCAATCTACTACTGCCCCGAGGTCCCCCTCGGCGACGACCGCACTATCATCGAGAACCCGAACCGCAAGCCGGGCCCGGGCATGTTGCATCGCGCGACCGAAGAGCTGGACCTGGACCTGGACGCGTCGTGGATGGTGGGCGATCAGATCAGCGACGTGCTCGCCGGCCTGAACGCCGGCTGCCGAAGCATCCTGGTGGGATCGAACGCGACGCTCTCGGAACTGCCGACTGAAGCGGCCCGCGAACGTGCGTTCGCCGTTTCCGATTTCGCCGCCGCCGCCGAGCTGATCCTCAACGACCACAGCCGGCGCCTTCAACCCCGCGAGGAACTCGCCCGACCGTGATCGACTCATCATATGAAGCCCCAACCGCCGGGCCAATGCGGATCGCCTACCTCGTCAACACCTACCCGGTGACCAGCGCGAGCTTCATTCGCCGGGAGCTCATGGAGGTCGAGGCCCAAGGCGCTTCGGTCGCCCGTTTCACGTTGCGCCGCTGGGCCACGCCGCTCGTCGATCCGGTCGATCTGGAAGAGGCCCGGAAGACGCGCGCCGTGCTCGAAGTCGGGGCGTCGGGGCTGGCCAAGGGGCTCGTCGCGTCGGCCTTCCGACGGCCCGGCAAGTTCGCTCGGGCGCTCGCCCAGGCGTGGCGATTGGGACGCCGGGGAAGCGGTTCCAGCTCCGCCCGCGGGTTCGCGCGGCACCTGATCTACCTGGCCGAGGCGTGCGTTCTGCTCGACTGGCATCGCGAGCAGAGGACGGACCACGTTCACGCCCACTACGGGACCAATTCCACCACTGTGGCGTTGTTGTGCCGGACGCTCGGCGGCCCGCCGTACAGCTTCACGACCCACGGCCCCGAGGAATTCGACCAGCCGCTGGCCCTGGGCCTCGACCTCAAGATCCGTGATGCGGCCTTCGCCGTCGCAATCAGCGAGCACGGGCGGAGCCAGCTCTGCCGCTGGGTCCCCTACGATCAATGGTCCAAGATCGAGGTCGTCCGATGCGGCCTGGACCCGATGTTCCTGGACGCGCCGCACGTCCCGTTGCCGGAGGCCCGGCGGCTGGTCTGCGTGGGACGTTTCGCCGAGCAGAAAGGGCTTCCCGTCCTGCTCGAAGCCGCGGGACGGCTGCGGGCCGAGGGGGTCGCGTTTGATCTGACGCTGGTCGGCGACGGCCCGCTGCGCGGCGAAATCGAAGCCCAGGTGAAGCGCCATCGGCTGGAGGATTGCGTCCGCCTGGCCGGCTGGAAAAGCAACGCCGAGGTCCGCAACCTCATTACCGACAGCCGTGCCCTGGTCTTGCCGAGCTTCGCCGAAGGCTTGCCCGTCGCGATCATGGAATCGCTCGCCCTGGGCCGGCCCGTGATCAGCACCTGGGTCGCCGGAACGCCCGAGCTGGTCGAGCCCGGGGTCTGCGGCTGGCTCGTCCCCCCCGGTTCCGCCGAGGCCCTCGCGTCAGCGATTCGCGAACTCCTGGATACGCCCCTCGACGAACTCGAACGCATGGGAAAACGGGGGGCAGAGCGCGTCGCCCTCCGGCACAACATCGCCATCGAGGCCCGCAAGCTCAGAGAGCTGATCGGCCGAGCCGAGCGGAATCCTTCGACGCCGGACTCCCGGACGCCCTCGCTCGCTACCAGTGCATGACGTATCCGCCGTCGACGTTGATCGTCTGCCCCGTGACGTTGCCGGCCGCCGGAGAGGCGAGGAAGACGGCCATCGCGGCGACATCCTCCGGCGTCTGCCAGCGCCCCAGCGGCACGAGCGCCTTGACCTTCTCGCCGGCCCACTCTTCGTAGGACGGAATCGGCCCGCCGGCGCCGGCCTTCCCCCTGCCTTGCCGCCCGGCCCAGGCTTCGTAAACCGAGCGGTTCAGGGCCGTCTTGATCATCCCTGGGCAAAGTGAGTTGACCCGCACGCCGAACGGTGCGAGATCCTTGGCCGCGCACTGAGCGAAGTTGATCAGCCCGGCCTTCGAGGCGCTGTAGGGCGGGTCGGTCTGCGAACCCATCTGGCCGGCGACCGACGCCACGAACAGCAGCGTACCCGTCCTCGCTTCGGCCATTCGCGGGGCGAACGCATGCGCGATATTGGCTGCGCCGACCAGGTTCACCCGGAGGACGCGGTCCCAGTCGCTGGGATCAAGCTCCCAGAACGGGAAGCCGAACTTGCCCGAGCCGACGCCCGCGGCGTAGACCACGTGATCGCAGCGTCCGAGCCGCCCCCGGACGTCGTCGGCCGCGCCGCGGACCGCGTCGAAATCGGTCGCGTCGACTACCAAGCCGACGCAACGCGTCCCGGACGCCTCCTCCAACCGCCGGGCCTCGGCCGGCCCGTCGGGGTCGCGGTCGAGGATCGCGACCTGAGCCCCCTCCGCGACGAAGGCGGAAGCGATGGCGAGTCCGAGCCCCCGCGCACCTCCCACGACGACGGCGACGTCTCCGTTCAGATGAAGGTCCATCGCGGTCGCTCCATGAACTTTCGAGGTTAGCCGGCCTGGCCTTGCAGATAGTACTCGGCCAGCTCGTCCCAGGCGGCCGACTCGTCCCAGCCCAGAGCGTCGGCGTCGGGAATGTCGGTGTTGATGCGGACGCGAGGCTCCGGGAACGCGGTCTGCTTCTTGAGCTCGACCTCGCAGGGCAGCTTGAACCGCGGACGCAGCTCCTGCGCGAGCCGGAGCGTGAACGCCCCCTGGCTCTCGGCGTAGCCGAGAGGGTTGATCCTGAGGAAGCCGGGAGCTTCCGGAAGCTCGGATGCGAACCGGGCGTAGACCTTCGCCAGCAGCGAAACGTGGATGTTGTCGCGAACGTAAAGCGGGTTCGAGCACGAAGGCGTCTTGCCGGCCAGCCAGTTCTTGATGAGGTACGCCGTGTACCTGGGCTCCTCATAAGGTCCGAACGGGTTGGGGATGACGAACTTGCCCAGGCTGAGGCCGTCGCGATCGCAGTAGAAACGGAAGACCTCGGCCGTGAGCCGCTTAGAGAAGCCGTAGGGCGAGAAATCGGGCGAGCCTTGCGAGCCGGCCCCCTCCCCTCCTTCGAAGGCCGAGCCGGTCAGGACGATCCGCCGGCCGCCCCCCTCCTGGAACGCGGCGAGCACCGACGGCAGGTTCCGGGTGTTGTTCGCCACGGCGCCCACGGCGTCGAAGTCAGGGCTCTTGTAGTTGGTCACGTCGGCCGCGTGGTGGCAAAGGAGGCCGAAGCCCCCTTCGCGGACCAGCGACAGGAATGCGTCGTCGCCGAACGAGCATCCGTAAGCGGGGCGGCAGACGTCCGTGAGCAGCGCCGCGCGTTTGCGGCGCACCTCGTCGGGGTAGTCGCCGGGCTTGCCGCGAAAGACGGCCGTCACCTCGTGCCCGGCCGCCGCCAGCTCGCGGACGAACCAGTATCCCGTGAACGAGCTTGCACCCGTGAAGAGTATTTTCATGGTGGGTCTTGGATTTCAGGCCGTGAGGTGCCAGGCGGGGTCGAAATCGCGCCAGGCGGCGTCCTTTTCCGATAGTACGACCGGCTGGATCGGCCACTCGATGTTGAACTTCGGATCGTTCCAGCGAACCCCGCGCTCATAGTTCGGGCCGTAGAACTCGTCGACGAAGTAGAACGCCTCGGCGTCGTCGGTCAGGGTGATGAAGCCGTGGGCGAAGCCCTTGGGGACGTACATCATCCGGCGGTTCTCGGCCGACAACTCGGCGCCGAAGCTCTTGCCGAAGGTCGGCGAGTCGTTGCGAAGGTCGAGGATCACGTCGTACAGCGACCCTCGGATGCAGCGGACCAGCTTGGTCTCGGCCATCGGCGCGAGCTGGTAGTGCATGCCGCGAAGCGTCCCCTTCTGGGCGCTCAGCGAGTTGTTGACCTGCACGAACCGCGACACGAGGCCGGCGGCGGCGAACTCCTTCTCGCAGAAGGCCCGCGCGAAGAAGCCGCGGTCGTCGCCCCGCTTCTCGACGTCGATCAGGAAGGCGCCCGGGATGGGAGTCTCGTTGAAGATCATGGAATGGAATTCCTCGCGTCGGGGCCGGCTCAGCCGAGCCGGTCCATGCGGTGCTTGAGGGTGCGAAGGCGGACGAACTGGTCGCCCTCGAAGTCTTTCTTGCTGAAGCCGTGCTCGACCATCCTGCCGTGCAGCTCGTCCATGCCGGAGACCAGGTTGTACTGGAGCTTGAAGTCGGGCAGGAGGCTGTAGAGCAGGTCGAAGTTCACGCGGTAGTTGCGCGGGTCGGACCCGACCTGGCCGGTGTACGCCACCGTGGCCGAGGGGACCAGCCGCTGGACCTGGTCGCCGACGTCGCGGACCTGGTAGTTCTCGCTGTTGGCCCCGACGTTGATCGCCTTGTTGTGGACGACGTCCTTGGGCGCCTTCGACAGGGCGATGAACGCCCGGGCGATGTCGCGGCAGTGGATCAAGGGGCGCCAGGGGGAGCCGTCGGAATGGATCCGGATCTCGCCGTACGACAGGGCCGAGCCGAGAAGGTTGTTGACGACCAGGTCGATCCGGAGCATCGGCGAATGGCCGTAGGCCGTCGCGTTCCGCAGGAAGATCGGCGTGAACGAGGCGTCGGCCATCTTCGAGACGGCTTGCTCGGTCTCGATCTTCGACTGGGCGTAGGCGGTTAGCGGGTTGAGCGGATCGCCCTCGTCGAGGTCGAGCTTCTCCCCCTGGCCGTAGACCGAGCAACTGCCGGCGAACAGAAACCGGGGGACGCCGGCCTCCTTGGCGACCCGGGCGAGGCGGATCGAGGCGTCGCGGTTGACGTCGAAGGTGAGCTGGGCGTTGAGGTCGCCCATGGGGTCGTTGGAGATCGCCGCCAGGTGCATGACGGCGTCGCAGCCGTCGAGGTCGGCCGCTTCGATCGCGCGGACGTCCTTGACGAGGTCGCGGTCGGCCGTGACCACCGGCTCCCAGTTGCAACCCTCGAACAGTCCGACGTCGCAGCCGACGACCTGGGCGCCCTCCTGCTTGAGCAGATCGACCAGGTGCGCGCCGATGTATCCCTTGTGACCAGTGACGAAAATTTTCATGGTGTTTTAATGAATCAATAAGTGAACAAGGTACGTAGGCAGAGGGGGACGAGGCGGTTCCGATCCGATCAGACGGCCCAGGGGGCCTCACCCGAGGCCCAAAGCTTGTTGAGCTGCTCGAGATCGCGCTGGGTGTCCATGCAGGCCCAGTAGCCGCGGTGCCGGTACATGTCGAGCTTGCCGTCGCGAGCGAGCCGGATCAGGGGTTCGCGCTCGAGGACGCAGCTTTCATCCTGGCTGAGGTAGGGGAGGAATTCGCGCTGGAAGAAGAAGTAGCCGCCGTTGATCCAGTTGTCGACGAACTCGGGCTTCTCGCTGAACTCCTCGACCTGGTCGCCCTCGACCTTCAATTCGCCGAACCTCGACGGCGGGTTGACGCCCAGGACGGTGCCGACGTTCTTGCCGTCGAGATGGAACCGGTATTCGTCGGCGAGGTTGGCGTCGGTCACGCCGTCGCCGTAGGTCACGGCGAAATGCGAGGCGTTCCCCAGGTATTTAGAGGCGGCGCGGGCGACGCGGGCTCCGGTCATCGTCAGCTCGCCGGTGAAGGCCAGCGTCACTTCCCAGTCCTGGTCGTGGTCGACGGAGTGGACCTTGACGTTGTTGCTCTTGAGCTCGACCGTGAAGTCGCTGTTCATCGACGAGTAATTGAGGAAGTACGACTTGACGACTTCGGCCTTGTAGCCGAGGCAGAGGATGAAGCGGCGGAAGCCGTGGTGCGAATACGTCCGCATGATGTGCCAGACGATCGGCCGGGCGCCCACGGGCACCATGGGCTTGGGCCGAAGCTCCGTCTCCTCTCGGATCCGGGTCCCCAGGCCGCCGCAGAGCACGAAGACAGGCACGTCCGAGAGGCTGACTGTCACCGACTTTCCCCCAGGGGATGGAGCGCGGGGCGGGTGGATCAATTCCCCGAGGCCACACTTGCCACGGTTGGAATCCGAGGATTCAATGGAATCCTCTTCCCAGCCCACGCCTGTCTTGAACTTTGGTTTTTTCGAGCAGTCGGGAAGCGTTCGACGTCACACATGGCCTTATAAATCCCGTAATACCGTACAGTATTCGTGGTCAAACCGACAACTCCCTCTTGAGCCTAGTTCATGAAACTTCTCGTCGTTGTTCTTTGCTATCGCGTCCCCGATCTCACGATCGATTGCCTGCATTCGTTGAGCGGGGAAATCGACCGTATTCCCAGCGCCAGGGTGGCGGTCTGTGAGAACGGCACCGGGGGCGACGCTGCCGACCGCCTGAGGCGGGCGATCGACGAAAACGGCTGGGAATCGTGGGTCGACCTGACGGTCGTCGAGATCAACCGCGGCTTCTGCGGTGGCAACAACCTGGTGATCCGCGCCGCTCTCGAATCGGACGATCCGCCGGAGTACGTGCTGCTGCTCAACGCCGACACGATCGTTCAGGAACACGCTCTCGACGCGCTAGTCGACTTCATGGACGCCCACCCCAAGGCCGGGATCGCGGGCAGCCGACTGCTTTCTCCTGAGGGCGAGGTCCAGGCGTCGCCGTTCCGCTACCAGGGGATCGCCTCGGAGCTGGACCGCGGCCTGCGACTCGGAGTGATCACGAAGCTGGTGGCGCCTCCCCTGGACGTCGACCCGTCGCGGCCCAGCCGAGCCGAATGGGTCTCCGGGGCGAGTCAGATCCTGCGAACGTCGATGCTCGAACAGATCGGGCTGCTGGACGAAGGCCTGTACACCTATTTCGACGACATCGACATCTGCCTGAGGGCCGAGCGGGCCGGCTGGGAAGTCTGGTTCGTCCCCGAGAGCAAGGTCGTCCACCTGGAAGGCGCGTCAACGGGCATCAAGGGGTCCACGCCGCAACGACCGAAGCGACGCCCCACGTATTGGTTCCAGGCTCGCCGCCGGTTCTTCCTGAAGAATTACGGCAAGCTGTATACGGCCCTGGCCGACGCGGCCTTCCTGTGCGGATTCGCGGTCTGGCGGCTGCGACGCCCGATCCAGCGCAAGCCGGACCTCGACCCCCAGCATTTCCTCGCCGACTCGTTCCGCAACAGCGTCTTTCGCACCGGTTTCGCGGTTCGCGAGGTCGAAAATCCAGCGATGGCCGCTCCCAGCCCCGTTCCGACCAAGACCACCTGAGGAGCCGGCCGCCGAAGGGTCACGACGCCGGCGAATCCCCCGCCGCAATCGGCCCTCGGAAATCGATGACCCGACTCCGCTTGCCGGAAATCTTTCCCAGCCAGTATCGCGCCACGCCGAGGGCGCCCGGGATCTTGCCGACGACCACGAACAGGGCGAAGGCCCGAGCGTCGGCCGGGCTCCAGCCTCTCCGGCCTCGATAATAGCGGTGGACCCGCCAGAAAAGGAAAGCGTAGCCGGCGAGCAACAGCATGAGGCTCGCGCCGCGAGTCGGCCAGGCGAGCGCCAGACACGAGAGCGGCGCGACGAGGCCCCAGACGACGATGCTTCGGGTTTCGCGGACGTAATGGCATTCCGGCGGACGACCGTGCAAGGCGGCGCCCTCCGCGTAGGCGTGGCCGGTCCGCATCGTGCGTTTCCACCACTGACGGAACCGCGTCATGGCCATGTCGTGAAGCGCCATCTCAGCGTCGATCCGAAAGATCCGCCATCCCTTTTGTCGAAGACGGACGCAGAGTTCCGGCTCCTCGCCGGCGATCAAATCGGGATCGAATCCGCCGACCTGTCGCAAGGCGGCCACCCTCATCACGGCGATGCCGCCGCAAGCCTTCGCCTCGCCGATCGGCGTGTTCCACTCAAGATCGGCCAGGCGGTTATAGACGCTTTGCTCGGGATGGCGCTCACGCAGACGTCCGCACACGGCCGCCGCCTCGGGACGCTCGTCCAGCTCGCGGCGGGCTCGGTCGATCCAACCGTCAGCAATCTCGCAGTCGCCATCGACGAAGTGCACGTACCAAACCTCCGGCGCGATCGCAAGCAGGCGTTCGAGCCCCTCGTTCCGCGCCCTCGCCGCCGAGAACGGCCTCGACAGGTCGAGCTCGACGACCTCGACGCCCAGACGACGCGCCAATTCGATGCTGCCGTCTTGCGACCCCGAATCGACGTAAACCAGGATCAAGCCAAGACCTGAAACTGATTCCAGGCAACGACGAAGCCGTTCCCCCTCATTGCGACCGATGGCGACGACGCCGATTTGATTCATGACACCTATTCACCATGAAATCTCGCGGCGGGAATCGCGCGACAGATTTGGATACCTACGCGGACCGGGATCAGGATGGGAAGCCTGCCGGCTCACGACCAGAGCGGGCGCGAGCTTAAGCTTAATCATAGCGAACCCGACGCGCCGCAATCAACAGCCGACGCGTCCTCGAAACCCACTGGATCGACGCGCCAGCCCCCGACGCGCCGGACCATCCAGGGACGTCGACACAATTCGAGCTTCGGACCGTAGTTTGCTCATGCAGAGAGACCGACGCCCGCAGCCCCGGACGTTCCATAGCTCACCCGTCGATGCGGCCTGACGACAAAAGCACGCGTGCAAGGCCTCGTTATTCTGATTGAGTCGCAGGCTCGCGGATCTCAATCGTCGACCGAGGGCGTTGATTTCGTCGTTGCGGGTTCGCAACATGGAGAATCACGACTTATGGTTCATATGACGCATGATTAAGCCTAAGGCCTACTTGATCAACCACATCCATGCGACAAGGGAAGCACGAATTCTCGGTGTCATTAATGAGAATCAGTTAGGTTCGATGCTCGACGACCTGAAAAACATCGGGGGGCGTTTTCACGGACTCGGCGGCGAGGGAACGCCGATCATCGGCGCGTTTCTTCGTCGGGAGCGATCCTTTCTCACGGTGTCGCCGGTTTAAGTCGTCTTTATTTTGGAAGGTCGAGCTTGTATCTTCAGCTTAGTTCTCCGGAGATCGCCACCGCAGGCTCGGCATGATGAATCGATGCGGCCTCATGGAGAAAGCCATCACTCTGAAATCAACGCCGAATCCCCCAGCCTAGACGGCTTCAAGCCGACGACGGCACGCGATTCTCATGGGTTCGACCGCTGGCGACGACCGGCCGCACGATCCGGACTCTCCTCGTCAGACGCTCGTCCTTCCTCACCTTGAAATGGAATAGCACCTGGTCATGATTCAAACCGAAGAGACGCTTGAATCTCGCCCATCCGAATCACGCCTCGGCGCTCCAAGGGATGGCGAGGCGAAGCGCGATGCGACGTCTCCCGCCGAGACGACCGAGACCCCCGAGATCGTGATCCGTCCCAGGTCGGGATGGATCGCCATCGACTGGCATGAAATCTACGACTTCCGCGAACTCCTCGTTTTTTTCGTCTGGCGCGATATTTCCTCGCGTTACAGGCAGACGGTCCTGGGAGGCGCCTGGGCCGTCCTCCAGCCGTTGATCATGATGGCGATCTTCGTGTTCTTGGCCCAGTTTGCGAAGATCGCCCCTCCCATGGACCTGCCGTACCCGGTCTGCGTCTTCGCGGGCCTGATCCCGTGGTCGATCTTCTCGCAGGGGATGCCGGCCGCGGCGAACAGCCTGATCACCTCGCTGCACATGGTCACCAAGGTGTACTTCCCCCGGCTGTTCCTGCCGATCACGGCCGCCGCCGTGTTCTTGGTCGACGCCATGCTGACGATGCTGCTTTACGGTGGAATCCTGCTCTACTACCAGATCACCCCGCAATGGACAGTCGTCTTCCTGCCGGTTCTCATCCTGCTGACGATGATCGCGACTCTAAGCTTCGGCATCCTCCTCTCGGGATTGACCCTCTTCTACCGCGACTTCAAGCACATCGTGCCGTTCGTCGTGCAGATCATGATGTTCGTCACTCCGACCTATTATTCGATTGGCAACGTCCCCGAGAGATACCGCCTCATCGCGTCGCTCAACCCGATGTTCGGGATCGTGGACGCCTTCCGGTCGTGCATTCTGGGCACGCCGATGTACTGGTCCTGCTTCCTGATCTCGACCACGGTGGCCGTCTTGGGCTTCGTCTTCGCTGTTTTCTACTTCCGTCGCACGGAACGGCTCTTCGCCGACTTCGTCTGAGCCGTCGCCGCCTGCCGCTAACGCGGCCCTTTAAGCACCCACAACCTTTGGTTTAACGCGCGAATTCCCATCATGAGTCGACCGATCATCAGCATCAACGACGTGAGCAAGCGCTACATTCTCCGCCACAGCGTCGGCCGGGACGCCACCATCCGCGGCGAATCCGGCCTCTCGCTGCGCAACACGGTCGCCGACGCCCTGCACTCGGTCACCCGGTGCTTCCGTCCCAACGCAGTCAACCCGCGTCTCGAAAGGTCGGAGTTCTGGGCGCTGCGTGACGTCAGCTTCGATGTTGCGCGCGGGAAGGTCGTCGGGCTCATCGGCCGCAACGGCGCCGGCAAGTCGACCATGCTCAAGATCCTCAGCCGGATCGTCGATCCGTCCGCCGGGTCGATCCACCTTCGCGGTCGGGTCGCCTCGCTGCTGGAAGTCGGCACGGGCTTCCATCCCGAACTCAGCGGCCGAGAGAACATCTACCTCAACGGCGCGATCCTGGGTATGAAGCGGGTGGAGATCCGCCGCAAGTTCGACGAGATCGTCGCCTTCTCCGAGATCGAGAAGTTCCTCGACACTCCGGTGAAACGCTACTCGTCCGGGATGTTCGTCCGCCTGGCCTTCGCCGTGGCGGCCCACCTCGAACCGGAGATCTTGATCGTCGACGAAGTGCTCGCGGTCGGCGACTATGCGTTCCAGAAGAAATGCCTCGGGAAGATGCGCGACGTCGCCTCGGGCGACGGCCGGACCGTCCTGTTCGTCAGCCATAACATGGGGGCGCTCAGCCAGCTTTGCGACGACGGCGTCCTGCTCGAAGACGGCCAGGTCACGATGATCGGCCCCGTCGAAGCCGTGGTCAAGAAATACATGAAGACCGGCGTCGGCGAGAACGCCGCCTTCGCCGAGTTCGACGAGGACCCCGCGAGGGACTGCCAGTTCCTCGCGGTCGAGATCCTCCACGCCGACGGCGGCCACGCCTCGGATTTCAGTTGCGACGAGCCGATCCAGCTCCGTTTCCAGTACAAGGTTCGCAGACCCATCTCGGAAAGCTACCTGACGTTCTACCTTCAGAACCAGGAAGGCACCCGGGTCCTCTACTCCGACATCCGCGACCTCGATCCCGAAACCCCCGAACGGCTCGGCGTCGGCGTTCACACCTTCAACATCACCATTCCCGCGCGGCTCCTGGGCGCGACGACCTACTTGCTGACGGTCGGCAGTGCCGGGAAATACGCCGGGGTCATCGACCACCACTACGATTGCTGCGAATTCACGCTCCGCGATCTGGCCATCCAGGATCAGTCGCGTCCCGGCGTTCTCGGCATTCAACTTCCCTGGAAGCACGACGGCGCGACGTTCGCCGAAGTCGCAAACTGAAACCGGCGGCCGTCGGCCCGAGCCGCCGTCGCTCTTGATCGCCGACCCGCGATCTTGTACACAGAGTGCCTGGGCTCCGAGACGCAACGTCTGACGCTCTCGGAGCCGGGCCGCCCAGCGGATGGGCAGGCCGCCTCGCCGCCCGGATGCAAGTCCCAGGCGCCCCCGTCGCCGGGCTTTCGGCGGTTCGTCAAGCAGGAGGCTCGACCCGAATGTTCCAGAACCCCGTCTTGGTCGTCGGCGACGTGATGCTCGACCGCCATGTCCACGGCCAGGTCCGCCGGATCTCGCCCGAGGCGCCCGTCCCGGTGGTCAGCCTGCTCGGCGAAGTCCAGACGCCGGGAGGTGCCGGCAACGTCGCCGCCGGGCTCGCGGGCCTCGGCTGCCGCGTCACCCTGGCGGGGTTGATCGGGGCCGACGCGGAGGGGGCGCAGCTCCGGCAGGTCTTGGCGTCGAAGGGGGTCGAACGCCTCGCCCTCGTCGAGCATTCGGACCTCACGACTGTCACCAAAACCCGAATCCTCTCCGATACGCATCAGCAGCTCTTGCGGCTCGACCGCGACGGCGACCGCGGCCGATTCGCGGCCCTCGACCAGCTCTTGCTCGACCACGTCCTGCCGCTGATCGACGACCAGAGCGCTGTAGTGCTGGCCGACTACGAGAAGGGCGTGATCACCCCCCGGGTCGCCCGGGAGATCATCGGCCGCTGCCGGCACCGCGGCGTCCCCTGCGTCGTGGACCCCAAGAAGGCTGACTTCTCCGTCTACGCCAAGGCGACGGTCGTGACCCCCAACCTGATTGAAGCCGAACGGGCGATCGGCCGCGCCCTGCCGGACGACGAAGCCGTGGGAAGGGCCGCCGACCAGCTCCGCGACCGGCTCAGGACCGACGCCATGCTGATCACCCGAGGTCCCGAGGGCATGACGCTTTCCGCCGCCGGCGACGTCCACCACGTTCCCTCTCAAACCCGCGACGTGGCCGACGTCACCGGCGCCGGCGACACCGTCGTGGCCGTCCTGGCGGCCTGTCTCGGATCAGGAAGGCCGATCCTGGAATCGTGCCGGATCGCCAACGCGGCCGCCGGGATCGCCGTCAGCCACCCGGGAACGTACGTCGTCCAGGCCGCCGAGTTGGAGGCCGCCTGGAAAGGTCTGTCGCCGAAGATCCTGAATCGAAACGCCGCTCAGCGCCGGCTCGCCGAAGCCCGCCGTCGAGGCCGCAAGGTCGTCTTCACCAATGGCTGCTTCGACCTTCTGCACGCCGGCCACCTCGCCTGCCTGGAGGGCGCCAAGCGGCTCGGCGACCTCCTGGTCGTCGGCCTGAACTCCGACTCCTCGGTCCAGGGCCTTAAAGGCGACGCCCGGCCCGTCATCGGCCAGAGCAACCGCGCCAGCCTGCTGGCGGGCCTCGCCTGCGTCGATGTAGTCGTCGTCTTTGACGAGGAAACCCCCGTCTCGTTGATCGAGCTGTTCGAACCCGACGTCCTGGTTAAAGGAGGGGATTACACAGTCGACCAGATCGCGGGTGCCGACGTCGTGCTCCGCCGGGGCGGTCAGGTCGTCGCCCTCCCTCTGGTGCCAGGGCTCAGCACGACCGCCATCCTCGATCGAAAAGCCAGGACCTGAAACCGCCCCACCAGCACCGCGCCGGATCGAGGTTTCGACCTCAGGTGCCTTTCCCTTAGGCGGCCCACGCCTCAACCGTGAGCTGTCGACGACGAAATCCGCGCTGTTGTGAAAAAGAAACCGGGATCAGGAACAATGCCGTCCTCGACGTAGCGTCCCGTGGTATTTCGTCGTCGTATGCGCTGTCACAGAACCATCGCAGCCACGTAGGGGTCCCGCACGCCGTCGCTTGCGGCATGTGATTCCGGGGCACCACAAGATTAAATTTCCTTAATTCACTCGAGGATGACACCCCCAGCACGTCCATTGCGGACTTGAAAATCGGACGGCACGGCACATAACTTGCAATTTTCGTCGCTCCGAGTTGCTGTGCCCCGCTTCGTTCGCTCCCACCGTTCGCCAGGACCGAAGCACGAATCAATCGCCCTCTACTAATGACGTCCGAAGAAGGAATCACGGGAACGCACCCGGCAAGAAGGGTGCCTTCACCCGAAATTCTTGGTTGATTTTCTGAAACCACAAGAACTTTTAGGATTCAAACTCTACATTGATTCCAAAAATCGACGCCGCACGACACAATGGTTGACGATTTGAAGACCCCATGCTAAGCTGTGCCTGATTAACTCCCCCCTGTGCCTGTTCCAGACCTGTAGACGTTGTCGAAACAGTGATTCGTGGCCACCGCCGCAAGTGACGCGTAGCCTCCGAGAACATCAGCCAGGCATCCCACAACGGAGATTCCGCACCGATGAACTCCCTGTCTCCATTGTCGCCGACGTCTTTGCCCTCAGAGCCGTATGAGACGACGATGATCACTCAGGATGAGCTCCCGTTGCAGGCTTCACTCTCGCTTCGGCCAGCTTGGCTCACGGTCGAGGCGTTCCAGTTCGCCGTGAAGCGAACGATCGACGTCGCCGGAGCCTTGATCGGGCTTCTCTTCCTGGCGCCGGTGATGCTCGCCGTCGCCCTCTTGATCCACCTGAAAATGCCCGGCCCGATCTTTTTCCGCCAGCTCAGGCGGGGCCATCGGGGGCGGCTCTTCTGGGTGATCAAGTTCCGGACCATGGTCGTCGACGCCGAGCAGAAGCTCGACGCGCTGGAAACCGCCAACGAATCGCACGGCGGCGTCCTCTTCAAAATGGAAAACGACCCGCGGGTCACCCCCTTGGGGCGCTTCCTGCGACGCTCGAGCCTTGACGAACTGCCGCAGTTGATCAACATCCTCCGCGGTGAAATGAGCGTGGTCGGCCCGCGCCCCCTCCAGATTCGCGACAGCGAGCTGCTTCAATCCTTGAATCCCGAGGCCTACCGCCGTCGCTTGCAGGTCCTGCCCGGTCTGACCGGACCGTGGCAAGTCGGCGGGCGCAGCTCCGTCGACTACTCCCGGATGATCGAACTCGACCTGGATTACGTCGAGAACTGGTCGCTGGGTCGGGACCTCTGGATCATCCTGCGGACCTTCGTGGTGGTGATCGTCGGCCGGGGTGCCTGCTGAAGGCAAGCCGTCCGGGCCTCGCACTCCCCCTGTCCCACCCGCCTGGCTTTTGGACCGAACCGGTCCAGAAGCCTTTCGCTTTTCGAAGCCGAACGAGTCTCCCTCAGGAGGCGCCGGGGAGCAGTTTCAGAATCTTTTGCCAGCGGGTCTCGCGCTCGTTCTGAAGCGTGACGACCCGCTGGTTGAGCCAGAGCATGACGTCGCGCTCGTTGTCGACCCCTGACCCCTCCCCGGGCCGCTTCTTGGGAATGCTGGCGGGCGAGGTCATGGCCGACGTCGCAGCCGAGGGAGAGGCGTCCAAGGGCGAAGTCGCCGAAGCCAGCGAGGCGGCGGGTGACCGACCCGGACTTGGAGACGCGGTTGGAGCGGGCGCGCTCGACGCGGCGGCGGGCGTCCTCACCTCCTGGGGCTGGGCAACAAGCGGTTTCACCTTCGCCGTCAGGGCCGAGGGGACAGCGGCGGCGGCCGCCTCAGCCGCAGCCTCCGCCTGGGCTCGATCCCGCGTGTAGGCCGCCAGTTCGAGCTTGACCTCCTGGAACTCGCGGGTCACCTCCCGAAGCTGATCGAGCTCCTGGCGGATCAGGTCCATCTGCTCGCGCTGGAGCGAGCCGAACATCTCCACGAGCATCCCCATCGCGTTCTGGAACTGGTCGAGCATCTGCTGCTGCATCATCCCGAACTGGTTCATCAGGGGGACCAGCACCGCCGCTTCAACCTCCGCCTTCTCGCTTCCGGCCGGATAGAAGCCGGTGCCAGCCGTGGGCACCAACTCGGCTCGGGCGATCTGCGGCCCGAAGGAAAGCGGCGAGATCGCAGTCGAGGGCCTCCCCAGCGCAGGAAACTCCACGGCGTCGGCTGGCGCCGCATGGGCGGCCGAGGGCTCGCGGAGGGAAAGAACGTGGCTGGAAGGTCGGTGAGGAGAAGCCGTGATCGCGCCAGGGTGATCAGAGCGAGATTCGTCGTCGAAGAAGCGGCTCCGGACGCGAATCCGATACCGGCCGATCTTGAGCAGGTCGCCGTCGGCCAGGAGCGCGTAGCGCACCGAGGCATTGTTAACCGCGACGCCGTCGCTGCCGAGGAGATCGATGAGCCAGAGTCCCACCGACGTCCGCAGCAGGCTGCAATGGAAGGGCGAGACGCTGGGATCGGCGAGCCGGAACTTGCAGCCGCTGGCCGATCCGACCAGCGACATGACCCGATTCATCGGCCAGACGGCGGACCGGGAGGGGCCGTTGAGGAACTCGAGGGCCACCTCGGGCCAGGGCGACGGCCCGTACGATTTCGCCACCAGCGGAACCGCGTCGGGCAAGGGGTGGTGCGCGGCGTCGTGGTGGATCGGACGTCCGCCGACGAGGCGTCGAATCTCGTAGGGGCCGATCCGCATCGTCTCGTCGACGTCGAGCCAGCCGAACTTTCGAGGTCGTCCCGAGCCCAAGGTTCCGAGCCGGCTTTCCAGGTCGACCCAGAATACATGCCCTTCGACGACCTGAAGATAAACGTGACGACGGCTCACCAGTCGGTGGTCGAGCGGCACGTCGGCTCGCTGGTCGCGGCCGATCAGGGCGAAGGGCTGATGCAAAAGCCGCACGCCAGTCTCCTGCATCCCCTCCGCCTCGACGGCGAGTTGGAGAGGCTCGGGCATTCGACATGCGTCCAAGAACGACTTCATATGATCGACCTATCCGTAACGCCAGAACCAGGAACGATCCCAAGGGATCGAGGCGGCGACGCGGGCGTCCCGGCCGGTTCAAGCTCAGGCCAGGCCGTGCGAGCGGAACTCAACATGCATGCGCTCTGTGGTCGCTGAGAAACATGCGACGTCGCCTTTCCAGTGTACTGCCCTTGGCCGGACCCGGCAAAGCGAGGCGGATGTTTGAGTTCTTTCAAGCAACTCGGTAGTCTGGCCGAGAATTCCAAGCCGAGACCTGGACGCCCGCAGGCGGGTCCGGGAATCGCCGGCGGTTCCGGCCGAGGTGCGACGAGTCGAATTCTTTTGTTGAGGACCAACAAGGCATGTTTCGCAAAGGCATCATTCTCGCGGGAGGAGCCGGCACTCGACTCTACCCGATCACGCGAGCCGTCAGCAAACAGCTCTTGCCGATCTACGACAAACCGATGATTTACTACCCGCTCTCGACGCTGATGATGGCGGGGATTCGTGAGATCCTGCTCATCTCCACCCCCGAGGACATCGGCAACTTCGAGCGGGTGCTTGGCGACGGAACCCAGTTCGGCATCTCCATTCAATACGCCGTGCAGCCGACCCCCGGAGGCCTGGCGCAGGCCTTCTTGATCGGCCGCGAGTTCATAGCCGATGACAACGTGGCGCTCATCCTGGGAGACAACATCTTCCACGGGCAGGGCTTCCAGGCGATGCTCGACCGCGCCGGCGACCTCGAGACCGGGGCGACCGTCTTCGCTTATCCGGTCAAGGACCCCGAGCGTTACGGCGTCGTCGAGTTCGACGCCCAAGGCGAGGCCCTTTCGATCGAGGAGAAGCCGGCCCGTCCGAAGTCGCATTACGCGGTGACCGGACTCTATTTTTACGATAATCGAGTCGTCGACGTCGCCGCCCGCTTGAAGCCGTCGCCGCGGGGCGAGCTGGAAATCACGGATGTGAATCGGGTTTATCTGGAAGAGCGGCGGCTCCGCGTCGAGATCTTCAGCCGAGGTTTCGCCTGGCTCGACACCGGGACGATCGAATCGTTGATCCAAGCGGCCAACTACGTCGAGACCATTGAGGCCCGACAGGGTTTCAAGATCGCCTGCATCGAGGAAGTCGCCTTTCGGCAGGGCTTCATCGACGCCGGAGATCTGGACCGACTCGCCCAGAAGCTCCCGAACGACTACGGACGGTACCTCAAGGAGCTGGTGAAAGAGACGCCCCCCACTCCTGGCCGAGGTGCGGCCCGGAACTAGAACCCACCGTCGGCGACGGCCGGGAGTCGCAAAGACCGCTCCCGGCCGCCGGCGAGGATTCGAAGATCAATCAGTCCAGGGCGCTGACGACTTGCTCGTAGACGGTGAGTTCCAACGGGTGCAGGGTCCCCTTGGCGAGCCCCTTGGTGCGGGCCTTCGCCAGGTTCTCCTTGGCCGCCTGCTTGTTGCTCGCCTCGAGGTAAGCCTGGGCGAGGTGGAAATACTTGGTCGCCGACGGAGCGATGGCGACCGCGTTCTCCAGATCCTCGATGGCCCGCTTGCTCTCGCCGTGGGTCAGGTAAACGATGGCGCGGGTGTCGAGGAACTCGGGGATCGGGCCTCGCAGCGCGATCGCCTTGTTGATGAGATCGAGCGGCATCGCCCCCTTGTCGCCCTTGAGGGCCATGAGCCAGGCCAGGTTGTTGAGCGGGATGACGTCGCCGCTCCCCTGGGCGATCACCTGGCGGTAGAGCGCCTCGGCGTCGGGGTAACGCTTCTGACGCTCGCGGATGTTGCCCAAGGCGATGAGGAAGAGCGCCGACTTGGGGTTCTGCTTAATGCTGCGATCGATCCACTGGCTGACCCGTTCGATCTGGGCCGCGTCGGGCTCGGCCTTGGCCGGGAACAGGGCCTCGATGACGGTGGCCACGAGGGGTTCCGGGTTGGGGGTCGAGGTCCACAACGGTTCGCAGACGTCGAGCGCCTCCTTGATGCGCCCCTGCCTCCCCAGGAACGCGGCGTAGGCCAGCCGGTCCTGAAGCCGCGACGACGCGGTGGCGGTCAGTTTGAAGAGCCGCTGGGCCATGTCGATCTGGCCCAGATCCTCGGCCAGGGCGGCGGTCGCCAGCGCTAATGCGGGCGGCAATCCGGGGACGTCGGCGATCTCCTTGAGCGTCGCGACGGCCGCGTCTTCCTTGCCCTGGGCCTTGTCGAGGCGGGCCTGGAGCGACCGGACGGTGAACGCATCGGGACGGATCTTTTTGAGCTGGTCGATAAGGTCCTGGGCGTCCTGGGAGTCCTGGACCCCGCCGGGCTTGACGTGCGCGATCAGATCGGTCGCGTACTGCACGAGATAGGCGACCCGGCGGTTGAGCTTCTGAGGCGAGTCGGGCCTCGCCGATTCCTCCATCAGTTGCTTATATTCGGATCTAGCCTTGTCCCATTCGTCGTTGGCGTTGTAGAGCCTGGCCAGCAGGAACCGGTCTTCGTCGTTCGCCAGCCGTTCGGAGTTCAGCTTCTCCAGAACCTCGACGGCCTTCTTGCGGAAGGCGGGGATCTTCTGCGACTCGTACACCCGGGCCCGGACCCGAAGGTCCTCGGGCGCTTCGGAACGCTCCGAGTCGGCCTGTCCCGACGGGGCGAAAATCGCCAACGCCTTGAGCGCCTGCGGGTAATCGTTGCTGAGTTCGCTACGCGCCACGAAGCTCAGGGCCAGGGTGCGCCTCGCCCAATCGAGGTCGGCGGCCCTGAAGTCGGCCGGCCGCTTGAGGATGTCGGTCAACTGGTTCTCGACGTCGACCAGCTGGTTAGTCTGGAGCAGGAATTCGATGGTCGCTCGCTTCAGCGCGAAGTCGCCGGGCTTGGCGGCCTGGGCCTTCTGATACCAGCTTTTCGCCTCGGCGAACCATTTGGCCTTCTGGGGTTCGCGGGCGGCCGCCTGATAGCCCAGCCCGATCTGGACGGCGCACTGGGCCATGGTCGAGGCGGCCCGGTCGGGCGCGACCGCCTTCTCGACCTCCTTCGCGACCTTCTCCGCGGCGTCCATCTGGCTTCTCAGGACGAGGAACTGGACCAGGGCGATCCACCGGTTGGAATCGGTGCGATCCAGGGCTACCGCCTTGCGCAGCTCCGCCTCGGCCTCGTCGATGCGCTTCTCCTTGATCAGAAGCTGGGCGAGCAGAATGCGCTCGGAGAAGTCGTTGGGACGCGCCTCAACCCGCTGGCGGACGAGTTCCAGGGCGCTGTTTTGATTCACGTTGCCGAGCATGGCGCGTTCCAGGCCACTGAGATCGCCGCTGCTGCTGAGGCTGGGCACCTTGTTCCAGAGCTGGTTCACCTCCGCAGCGCGGCCCGACGCCATGAGCATCTCCGTGGCGAGACGGACGACGACGAGATTCTGCTGGCCCATGTCGATGGCCTGGCGATAGAGATCGGCCAGGCGGCTCTGTCGCCGCTTCTTGTCCTCGTCGTCGGTCGCGAGCTCCAGCTCCATTTCGTCGAGCTGGGCGTTCGCCAGGGGGATCACCGACCAGTCGGGACGACGGGACGTCAGCTCGGCCAGCATCGTCCGCGCCTCGGCCCGCAGCCGCGACTTCTCAGCCTGGTCTTTGCTGTTCTTCGCCTGCCAGATTTTATACTTGATATCGCCGTGCCGAGCGTTATTGCCGTCGGGGCCTTCGATCCGCCTGATGTCGGCCAGGGCCTGTTCGATGACCGCCTTGTCGTCCGTCTGGATCCCAAAGTTGAAAAGCCTCTGCCGCAACGCGAAGTCGTTGGGAGCCATAGCGGCCGCTTCCGTCCAGAGTCGGACGGCGGCGGCGGCGTTCCTCCCCGCCAGCACGCTGGCGACCGTATCCAGCAGGCGGACGCGGTGTTCCGCCGGTAGGGCGTTCAGATTTTCGGTCAAGGCGATGAGGCTCGAGTCCGCGTCGGGGCCGCCGCGGACCGCTACGACCTTCGCCCGCTCGATCCGCAGCTCGAAGCTGTCGCCCAGCTTGGCCTGCGCGTCGTCGAGGATCTTCAGCGCCGCCGGGTAGTTCCTCTGAAGCAACTGGATCTCGGCCAAGGCCGTCCAGACCACGACGGCGGCGGGGTTCTTGTCGACACGGCCGCGGGCCTCTTCCAATACCGCCTGGGCCTCCGACGTCTTGCCCTGGACTAGCAGCACCTGCGCCTTGGCGACCAGCGGCTGCGGCGCCGAGGGCGCGTCCTTCGCCGCCAGGGCGATCAAATTCTCGACCTCTTTCCAGTCGCGCTGCGCTTCGGGCAGCTTCTGCTTCTGCGCGGTCAACAGTTGGACCAGGGACAGGCGGACCTGGGGGGCCGCGTTGACGATCGCGCGGTATTCGCCGATCGCCTGGTCGACGTCCCCTTGCGCGACGAGGTCGTCGATCCAGCGCAACTTGGTCAGGAGGTTCTGCGGATTGTCGCGGAGCGAGC
Organism: Paludisphaera borealis; assembly: GCF_001956985.1. Classification (NCBI taxonomy): domain Bacteria; kingdom Pseudomonadati; phylum Planctomycetota; class Planctomycetia; order Isosphaerales; family Isosphaeraceae; genus Paludisphaera; species Paludisphaera borealis. The sequence goes on along the minus strand of NZ_CP019083.1, from coordinate 18,109 downwards.
TGGCCAAGGCGGCGCGCTGCCGCTCGGGGTCGCCGAGACGCGCGTAGCACGTCGCGAGCAGGTCGCTGATCTTCGCCCTGTACACGGGGGAAGAGGAGAGATCCATCGGCTGAAGCTTCTCGGTCAGAATCTTCTTCGCATTCTGCCATTCATGTGCATTGACATAATAATACGCCGTGAAGTACGAGGCGTGGAAGCTCATACCGATCCGTTCCAGTTGCTCGACCTGCTCGCGCAGCTCGGTGGTGGCTCCGCGCTGCGCGAGGATCTCGGCGAGGCCGATCCGCAGGTCGACGCTGTCGGGGAGCAGCTCGATCCCTTGACGGAGCGTCTTCTCCGCGTCGTCCGGCTTGCCGGCGGAGAGTTCGATGTTCGCCAACGGCACGTAGAGCGAGACCGCCTTGGGGTCGGCGTCACGGCCCGCCTTGAGAATCCGCGTGGCCTCCGCCATGTCGGGCGGCGTGCGCTGCGAGGCGACGCCGGCGAGCGCGAGATAGATCTCGGCCTGCTTCGGCGCCAGCTTGAGGGCCGCTTGATAATCGGCCTCAACCTTCTTCATGTCTTCGGGAGACTTCTGGAACCTGTGGCGGTAGCGGCCGCGCTCGAAGTAGGCGCGATAGTTTTCGGGGTCCGACTTGACCATCTCCTCGATCGCCTGGTCGGCCTGGTCAGCCTGCTCGAGCGTCCCTCGAAGCAACGTCGCCATACGCTGATAGGCGTCGAATTTTTCGGGCGCGCCGTGGGCCAGGGCGCTTTTGTACGACGCCACGGCGGCGGCGTCGTCCTTGAGGGTCTCCTGGCATCGCCCCATCAGGTATTCGAGGGAGCCGTCGTCGGGCTTGGCGTTCAGGAGAACCGAAAGGTTGTTGCGGGCTTCGCGGGCGGCGGCTTCCACTCCCATGGTAGCTTGGGCCTCGGCCAGCAGGCGTCGCACATCCTGCCGCCCGGGCTCGCGGTTGAGGATCTCGGTGTAAATCCGCTGCACCTGGGCGAGGCGCGCCGGCGTTTTGGAGTTTTCGAGCAACACTTCGGCGTACTTCAGCTTGGCGTCGAGGTCCTCGGGAAACACCTGGACGTGCTGGAGATAAAGCTCCTCGGCGGTCTTCAGGTCGCCTTGCTTCACAGCCCGCTCAGCCTTGGAGAGATTCGATTGCCCCAGCCGGGCCACCTGGCGTTTCTGAATCACGACGACCGAGACGGTCGTCAAGACCAGGACCACGGCCACGATGGCCAGGCGTTTAACAGTCTTCGGCCCCATAACAAACCCCTTGTAGTACGCGGTGCGGACACCTCGATGCACGCTTCGCCTCGAACGCCACCCCGTCGGCCCTTACATGCAACCCATCGTTCTAGCCAGCAGTCACGACAAACATCAACGAGACGCGAGCGCTACGCTAAAGCTAACATAGTCCATACGAGCGGCGGTTCGAAATCAGGACGGGGTGATTTCTCCTTCAGTCGCACGGCGGATCGGTCGAAGGTCGCGTCACTGCGACCGCTCACGTGCACTCACGATTAACCGGACATACCTGACGGCTGGTAGTCGTTGGCAATGTGCGGTCCCCTCGCCCACCCGATTTTACCCGACCCTCCAGGTTCCTAACGATTAACCGGACATACTTCCAGGATGAGGCTCGGCCTTCGATTCCTTCTTCTGATCAACAGTACACATCGATTAACCGAGCATACGCGTCCCGCCCGGTCCGACGGCTGCCGCGAGTCGGTGAATCACGGCGAGCCGGACCCATCCGCCCATTCCGGAGGCGGGTCCGTCCGAAGCCGTCGAAGGTCCGGCGAAGAGCTTCCGAAACGGCCCGTCCAACCTGATCATCCGATCATACCGATTCATAGCGCATACTTGGCTGACTGACCGCGCCGGACCCGTTTCGGGGACGCCCGTGCGCTAACGATATCCGGAACGTAGTATTCATGAGTTCACGCCGATTAACGGGACATGAAACGGAGGCGTTTTAGCGATTAACGGGACATAGTTCACACGATAGACCAGACATACTTGGGGCGTGCACTCACGATTAACCGGACATACCACTAGCGATTAACGGGACATAGTTACGGTTTGTAAGTTCTTGGTTGGCAACCCCTTGCGATGCAGAGAATTTGTTCTAGACTCTTGCTAAGACTAAAAGACAACAACACCGGAAACCCGATTTGTTGTTGCCTCTCTCGATTTTCGGATCAGGAAGACGAACCCGGGACGGATCGCGCCGCCGCCGTTTGAGCCAAGCCGCAGGAGCCTCGGGATGGAAGAGCGGGAATCGCTGCTGGAAAACGCGGACTCGTCGAGCGAGGAGAACCAGACCTCGAACGATCCTGGGTGGAAGGACGAGTTGAACCTCGCCGAGTTTCCGATTGCCGCGTTGACGGACCGGATTCCCGATGGCCAAACCACGCTGGTGTTCGAGGATCGTCTCGAATTGCGCGACAGCCCGCCGATCATTCGCCGGCTGACGATCATGGGGACGCACAAGCACGGCCTGCCGACCTCGCTCGACGACGAGGTGTTGGTGGGCCTGATCCAGCTCACCAAGCGTCGGAGCAACTTCACCGACGCCCGCGTCCCGTTCTCGCGGTACGAGCTGATCGAGCTGTTGGGATGGCCTCAGAGCGGCCAGAGCTACCGCCGCATCGAGGAGGCTCTGCATCGTTGGGTCGGCGTGGTCTTGATGTACGAGAACGCCTGGTGGGACAACAACGCCAAGAGCTGGGTCGACGAGCAGTTCCACGTTCTGGACAACGTGACTCTCTACGACCGCGAGCGGTGGCGGCGGTCTTCGGCCCGCGCCGCCAAGACGGGCAAGGGGTCGTCGTCGAAGACGGAGAAGCCCCCCCTGCCCCTCTCAAGCTTCCGGTGGAACGAGGTGATCTTCCAGAGCTTTCAGAGCGGCAACCTCAAGCAGCTCGATTTGGAGCTGTACCTGAAGCTCCGGCTGCCGACGACCAAGCGGATGTACCGGTTTCTCGACAAGCGGTTCTATCGTCGCATCCGGCTCGACTTCGACCTTCGGACGCTCGCTTGCGAGCACATCGGCCTGAGCCGGTCGTACGCCCCCACCGAGCTCAAGCGGCGGCTTAAGCCGGCCCTCGAGGAGCTGGAGCAGCTCGGGTTCCTGGAGGTCCTCAGCCCCGAGGAGCGGTACTCGTACGTCAAGCGGGGCACCTGGCGGATTATCCTGATCCGGGGGCGTCGCGGCCCTGCCGAGCCCGACGAGGAGCTGTCGAGCGAGCCCGCCACCCTGGTCGATGCGCTGCGGAGCCGCGGCATCACGGCCAAGACCGCCCAGGATCTCGTCGCCAGCCACCCCGCGACCCGCGTTCGGACCAAGCTCGAAGTTTTCGACTGGCTGATCCGCAACGAGGATAAGCGGGTCGGCAAGAATCCCGCCGGCTATCTCGTGGCGTCGATCCGCGCCGACTATCAGGAGCCCGGCGATTATCGGGCTTCGACCGAGGCGGCGGCGACGGCCCAAGGCGCGCGGGCCAAGCGCGCGACCGCCGAGGCCAAGGCGGCCGACGACAAAGCGACGGCCGAGGCCAGCGCCCGAAGCGATAAGGATCGTGAAGCCAAGCTCCGCGCAGCCTGGGAAAAGCTCCCGACCGACCAGCGCGACGCCATCCTTGCGACCGTCAAAGCCGACAATCCCGGCCTGGGCCGCTGGAAGAGCATGCTCGAACCCCTCTGCCTCGCGGTGCTCGAAGCCCGCCTCCGCGACCTCAAGACGGCTTCCAACCAGCCCCTGCTTTTCTCCGAGACCGACCCGATCGAGTAACTCGAAGCGGCTGCGTCAGGCGGCGTCACCCTCGGCTTCGTTGCCGCGATCGACGGTCAGTTCGGCGCTTCGGCCGCCGCGTCGGTCGCGCGAATCGTAGAGGACCATCGACGCGACGATCGGCCTCAACAGGTCGTTGACGACCTCGGACCGGTCCTTGCCCATGTGGATCGCGTAGAGCCAGAGCTTCTTGTCCACGTCCTCCTCGATGGCGAACATCCGCTGGACGCGCTTGGGCTTGGCGGCCTTGGCGCGAGTCACGCGGGTGCGGGACGTCGCGGACGACGCTCGGCCGGCGGGCTCGGGGTCGACCGATGGGGCGACGTCGGCGGGCTCGGGGTCGGCCGATGCGCCCTGGCCGCCGATCCGGCGTTCGAATTCCGCCTCGGTCATGCTGGGGCGGGTCAAGCCGGTCCGGCTCTCAGGTCCTGGTATGCCGCCGCGTCGCGTCACGCTGCTCATCGTTACCCCCCTTCTCCATCTGGTTCGTCGGCCGCCGGGATCGAGTGGTTCCGGCTGGTCTCGGCTAGCGCGCCGCCGTCAACTAGGGTCCATACATCGGTACGGGTCGCGCGCCGCTCAGGAGGCTTCGCGGTAGTACGGATCGTGATCTTCAACCGGCTCGGCGTCGGCGTCGCCGGCGCTTGGCGCGAGGTCGACGGCGGCCGGTTCGTCCTGGCCGTTGAGAAACGTGGCGGCCGCCGCGCGGTACGCCATGGACGCCGGGCTCATGCGGTCGTAATGAATCAGCGGAACCCCCCGTGCGTAGGCCTCGCGGAACTTGACGGACGCGGGGACGACCCGGTCGTGGACGATCGGTCCGAAGTAGTTGCGGACCTCGGCCTCGATCTGCTTGGAGACGAGCGTCCGGTCGACCCTCGTGATCAAGACCCCCGTGATTTCGAGCGGCCCGGCGTCGGTGAATTCAAGCCGGAACTCGCTCACCGTGCGCACCAGGTCTTCGAGCGCCCGCACGCCGGCCAGCGCTGCAATGCAAGGGTCGATCGGGATCAGGATCTCGGAGACGGCGTACAGGATGGCTACGTTCAACGGAGTCAGAACCGGGCTGGTGTCGACGATCACGACGTCGTAACCGGCCAACCCCTTGAGCAAGCGGCGGATGCGAAACTCACGCCCCTGCCCCAGCCCTTGAACGCCTCCCATCTGATCCGAGCACGAGCTGAGCCGATCTCCGGGAGGAACCACGTCCAGCCCTTCGTAGTCGGTGGCCGATGCCACCGCTTCGAGGCCCGATCCTTCCAGCAACGCATCGGCCAGACCCACGTTGGGAACTCCCCTGGGGAAGAACCCAAGCGCCGCGTTTCCGGACGGGTCGGCGTCGATGAGCAAGACGCGACGGTCGAGCTCGACCAGAGCCGCAGCCAGGTTGATCGCCGTCGTGCTCTTGCCGACGCCTCCCTTGGCGTTCGTCACCGCGACGCTTCTCATCAGAACCCCCCTCCCCGCCTCGCAACTGCTCGATGCGATCGGCTTCAACTCCTGGAACAATACCGAGTTAGCAGCGAGATCTTGGTTCCAAGTGGACTTGATCGCCTGGTGCCAATATTTCGAGCTTTCTTGGAATCTTGACCCCAAGTGAAATCGAAGCCAAGGCAACTCGGCACCGTGGTATATCGGCTTCAAGGTCAATTGATCTCTCGTTTCCTTGCAACCTCGTTGTCTTGATCCCTGGATCACCAGAAGCCAAGGCATCAATTTTCATGAGGAGCAAGGTCGCAAGGCGTCAGTCTTAGCTCGATTCCAGGGCTTCTTGTTCGCAAGTCTGCAATATCGCCTTGCCTCCTAGACGTCAAGTTCCCAAGGCGCATTGGAGGCTTTGTGCGATTGGCACCTCGGCCTCAAGCTTTCTTGTCGTCAAGGGGCATCGCCAGCCTTGAATCCTAGATCTCATGGAAACCAAGGCGTCATGGTCTCAAGATTCCTCGAAACCCTGTCACTCAATGCATCTAGCGTTCATAGAGAACAAGCCGCCTCAATTAGCAAGGTCTCTTGGCACCTTGATGACCTGGAGACTTAGAGAACAAGTCACCTCGATTGACCAGGTTCCTTGGTGACCTGGTGACTTAGAGAACAAGTCGCCTCGATTGGCCAGGCCCCTTGGTGACTTGGTGGCCGGTGGACATAAATTTCAAGGTCGAATAGCGAGCTTGGTTCCAAGGCGCATGATGCGCCAAGGTGACGTAGTCGCCAAGTCCAAGATGGTCGCAAGGTCATCCAGGAACCACAGTTGCCAAGTCAGATTGACCATGTCGACGGCGCCGATGTATTGGCACCTGGAATTCACGGGGTCAAGCCGCCTTGGAACCAAGGCAACTTGATTCCCAGGATGTGGGCGACCTTCGCCGCGCGGGTTTCCAAAGCGAAGCGTCGGGCTTGGTTTCATGGCGACGCGATTCCCAGTTCCGGGACGGCCGCCATGATCCGATCGTCGCCAAGCCGCCGGAGGTTCCAAGGCCGCTTGGGCTCCTTGGGAAATCGGCGACTTGGCGCATGGGCTCCTGTTGACAAAGGCAGCTTGGTTTCAAGGTGACTTGGAAACAATTGACATTGGGCCATGGAAAACTTGGTGCTTCGAGATCAAGGTGTCAAGTTGCCAAGGCGCATGGGTGACATGAAGCCAAGAGGCTAAGTTGGCAAGGTGTCAATATTGAGAGGCGTCAAGCTGGTTGCGTTGAGTCGGCACCCTGGCGTCATGGTTCCTTAGTAGCCGGGGCGACAAGGTTTCAAGTCACAGCTGGCAGCTTGAAAGTTAGGTCCATAAGTCGCCAACTCGAATGGGCGACTTGGAGCCAAGGTCCCTGGTTCACCTCGACGCCGAGGCGCCTTGGATCCAATCCGCGGCGAGTCCCTTTGCGCAGTGGATGATCCGTTGGCCCAATGGACCCTTGGTCGCTTCGAGCCTTGCAGGGAAGCCGATCCGACAGCGGTGCAGGCTCGACCGCCTACTCGCAGAGGAAGCCTTCGCCGATCGGCTACGAGAGACCGACGGGGCAGGGGGCGCTTTTCGGGACCGGCCCGCAATGGCTGCTGGGCTGGACAGCGACCATTGAAGAATTCCCGCAAGAATCTGGGACCGCCTCTTGACATGGTTGGAAGCAGGGGTGCATGATAGCATTCATGCTATTGGGCTGAGGGTGATGAGTGGGCTTGGGGGGGTGGGTAAGAGGGGGGTGGGCTGGCCGAAAAAACCGGTCGTCGGGGAATTTGACTCTGACCGGTTGAGCCTGCATGTTTTCTCGATTCACCGCAGATTCACTCCACGAGTCAGTCGTTGCTTGCAGCGCAATCCCAATCATCGCCACAGCCGTCGCAGCGCGATGGGCGAATCCTCAACGTAGTAGAGACTTGGAGACATGGACATGCGCACGGGAGCGTCGGACGTCTCATCTCGTGGACTTCGAGGTCATCTTCGCTTGAACGGCCGGCTTGAGAAGGCCCGCAAGGCGCGGCTGCGGCGAAGCGCATTGGAGTGGCTGGAAGCGCGCACGCTCCTGGCCGTGTTGCCGGCGGTTCAGGTCGGCGGACCGATCGAGAACCTGTCGAACGAACAAGGCGGGGGGAACATGAGTTCGCCCCAAGTGGTGGTCGACCGCTACAATCCGAACCACTTGGTCTCGATTTGGGTCCGCAACGACCCGGCTTCGACCAACTTCCAGTCCTTCATCGAGGCCGCCTATTCGAACGACGGGGGGGTGACCTGGTCGGGCTTCAACGCGACGGACGGCCAGTTGATCGACACGGGGGCGGCGCCGGCCAATCCGCCGGTCGTTTATTCGCAGTCGATCAACCCCTCGGTGGCTTTCGACAACAACCACAACGTCTATGTTCTGGCTCAGCAGACCAACGGCGGCAACACCTCGGGCATTCTCCTGCTCAAGAAGTTCAACTTCACGAACGCCTCGCCCGTCCAGGTGGGTTTCACCGATCCCAATACGGGCCAGTTCCTGAGCAGCCAGATCATCCGTCAGTACACGGCGAGCCAGGACGCGCTCACCAATCCGACGCTGACCATCGACGACAATGTGGCGACGTTCACCGACCCGGTCACCGGCGCGATCCAGAATGATCCGTACGCCGGCAACGTCTGGATCGGCTGGAGCACGATCGAGACGAAGCCGTCGGGCAACTTCGACTTCACGAACGCCGGCTTCGCCTGGAACGCCAACTCGACTCAGGTGACCGTTTCGTCGGACGGCGGTCAGACGTTCAGCAGCTCGAACCGCGTCAACAATGTGAGCACCTCGGCGGGCAACGCGTGGGGGCGCTGGACGGGGCAGGGGGGAACCTACGCCGACGCCACGCCCAAGATCGCCGTCGGTCCGGGGACGCCCGGCGGCGCGTCTGGCGGCAACGCGGCGGTCGTTTGGGATAATTTCGGCATCGCCAACGCCGACTTCGACTCCATCCAGTCGAGCAGCGTCAGCGGCGGCGTCGCCATATATAAGGCAGGGCAGGGGGGGCCGATCAACCAGGCGACCGTCACCTCGTCCGGTCCTTACATCCCGCAAGACACCCAGTTCACGACGAACATCTCGATCACCGACCCCAGGTTCCTGAACCTGTCGAGTCTGACGGTCAAGATGACGCTCCAGCAGACCGACATGACGCCGCTCATGGCCGTGTTGACGGCTCCGAACGGAACGCAGATCCTCCTCTTCAGGAACGCCCAAGACGCCTCGGGCACGACGCCGCAGAACGTGCCTTACGGCGTCACCGGGGCGAACCTCGGCATCGTCGGCATCGCCAACAACGCTCCTTACGGCCTCCTGGGGACCACGTTCGACGACATGGCGGCGCGGTCCATCACCGACCGCGGCGGCGCGGCCGCCGGCTACACGAGCACCTTCCGCCCCGAGGGGAACCTGAACGTGCTCCGCGGCCTGACCGCGGCGCAGTTGAACGGGACCTGGACTCTCACCTTCACCGATTTCCGCAACAACGGGACGAACAATCCCCCGCCCCAGCTCTTTTCGTGGGGAATCAACATCACCTCGGGCGTGACCGCCAGTCCGATCGTGAACGTGGCGAGCACGACGGTTCGGGGTTCGCAGTCCGGCACCTATCCCCGCGCCTCGGCCGCGGCGGGACCGCAAGGCATCGGGCCGGGGATCGACATCGCCCAGGACAACACGCTCGGTTCGTTCAGCGTGCACCAGGGGCGGATCTACATCACGTACGTCAACCACACTAATTACCAAGCTGGGAGCTGGACCAACCCCGCCGACAACACCGACGTCTACCTGGTCACGTCCGACAACGGCGGTTCGACCTGGACCAACCGCGGGATCGTCAACGACGACCAAGGTTCGGTGGACGGCTACTCCGAGGCCAACAAGGACTTCACCCAAGGGCAGATCTCCGGCCGCGCCCAGTTCCTGCCGTCGGTCGTCGTCGATCAGTCGACGGGCACCCTCGTGATGTCGTGGCGCGACGGCCGCGACGACGCCGGCCGCGCCCGGTCGTCGATCTACCTGACCTCGAGCATCGACGGCGGCCAGACCTTCAGCCCGCAGACGTACGCCAACCCCTCCCAGACGTCGATCGACGCCGTCACCGGCCAGCAGGTGGTGCTCAGCCCCGAGGGCGACAACTTCTCGGCCATCACCCCCAAGGCACCGACCGCCTTCGGCTTCGGCTCTCAGATGGGCCTGGCCGTCGGCTCGGGGCAGGTCTACACGGCCTGGACCGGCAACTTCAACCAGGCGTACTATGACGCGGGAGCGGGCTTGGTCCGCGGCTACTCGTTCCAGACTTACCTCCGGCGCATGACGATCGCCGCCGGCCCCCGCATCGTGGACAGCACGATGGGCCCCGTCGGCACCCCCGGCGACACGGTGAACGTCTCGCACGCCCCCGACGGATCGACGCTGGCCAACACGTTCACCGTCACCTATGACCGGCCGATCGACCCCCAGGCGGTCATCAACGCGGGCCAGGCCACCTTCACAACGGCCGCCGTCCTGGTCTACTACCACGACACCGTCAACGGCGACGCGTTCATCCCGTTGAAGATCCTGGCCGCCCAGCCGATCCCCTCGAGCGCCGTCGGCCCCAACGGCGCGTTCGGCTACACCCAGTTCAAGGTGGTTTTCGACCCCACCACCAAGCCCAACGGAACGCCCACGGGCCTCACCACCAACTTCGCCGGAACATACAGCTACATCATCGCGCCGACGGTCAGCGACGAGGTGCGGTCGATCATCCCGACCGGGGTGAAGCTCGGCAATCGCGTCGACCAGAACACCGACGGCGTCGCCGGCCAGAACCCGCTCACGACGGCCTTCACGGGCATGACGCCGGGCGACGCCTACGTCTCGCCGATGCCTACTCCGAAGGCGATCACGACGTTCGGGCCCAACCCGCTGTCGCTTTTGGTTCCCCCCTTCAGCACCAGCACCCTGCCGTTGATTGTGCCCGGGCCGCACGTGGTCAATACCGCGGCCCCCGGCGGCACGGGGGCGGACAACCTGGTCCTCAACGGTTCGACCAGCTCGCTGCTGGTGACGTTCGACCGGCTCATGAACGCGTCCAGCTTCACCTCCGCCGACATACTTCAGATTTTGGGCCCGACCGGCTCGCTCGTGGGGCCGCAGTACTTCAACTCGAACACGACGAGCCAGACGATCGCGGCCCCGCCGGCGGCGAACACCCCCAGCACGCTGAACTCGAAGTTGACGGTGCCGAGCTTCAACGGCACCTTCAAGGCCGCGAAGGTGGCCGTCCAGCTCAACATCAGCTTCCCGACCACCTCGGGGCTGACGGTCCGGCTGATCGCCCCCGACGGGACCACGCTGACCCTCTTCGCGGCGGTCGGCGGCAACGGGTCCAACTTCACCAACACGATCCTCGACGACGCGGCGACGATCCCGATCGCGGCCGGCTCCGCGCCGTTCACGGGGTCGTACACGCCCAGCGGCGCGGGCGGCCTGGCCGTCTTCAACGGCAAGTCGATCGAGGGCGACTGGACGCTCCAGGTCGTCAATTCCCGAGGCGGCACGGTCGGCACGCTCAACAGTTGGGCGCTGAGCGTGACGCCGGTGATCGGCGTCACTCCGGTCAGTCCCGTCAACGGAGCGGCGACCACGTTCTCGATCAACTTCCCTCAGCAGTCGCTGAGCGGAACGTACACGATCCAGCTCAGCCCCAACATCTTCGACACCAACGTCAACGCCCAGAACCCCAACGGCCAGCCGCTGGACACGAACCTCAACGCGGGGCTCGACGTGCTTCGCGGCGAGGCGGCCAACGTCCCCACGACGACGGTCGGCTATGGCAGCGGCAACGTCAACCTGAGCTTGGTCGGCGGCCAGATCGCCTCGACGATCAACGTGCCTGACAACTTCCCCATCCAGGGGATCACCGCGTCGGGACGGACGGGCCTTCGCCTTCAGATCAATCTGGCCACGAACAACGTGAACCCCCTCACGGCGACCCTGGTCTACCACCCGGGCACGGCCAACGCGCCATCGGTGGTCCTGTTCAGCGGCCTGGTGCAAGGCCCCAACACCGGGGGCTTCGTCAACACGCTCTTCGACGACGCCGCCCCGACGCCGATCAGCCAGAGCTCCCCGCCGTACTTCACCGGCCCGTACAACCCCAAGACCGCGCTCGGGGGCTTCACCGGTCTTGCCTCCGGCGGGACGTGGCAGCTCCTCATCAGCAGCAGCGGCGGGACGACCGCGACCCTCAACAACTGGTCGTTGGTCTTCGAGAAGCCGCTGCCGACCTCCGGGCTGGGCGAGCCGGTCGCCGACCAGGCCAACGCCAGCTTCCGAATCTTCGAGATGAACCCGACCAACGCGCTGTCGCGCGACTCGTGGACGGCCGTCGGGCCGGCCCCGATCGCCACCGGCTCGGGCCGCATCGGGGCCCTGGCGCAAGACCCGTCCGACCCGTCCGGCAATACGTTCTTCGTCGGCGGCGCCAGCGGCGGCATCTGGAAGACGAACAACTTTCTGACGACCGCGCCGCAGGGGCCGACGTACGTCCCGCTCACCGACTTCGGTCCCACCAACGGCCTGAACATCGGCTCCATCGCGGTCTTCGGCCGCAACAACGACACCAACCAGTCGATCATCATCGCCTCCACCGGCGAGGGCGACACCAACAGTCCGGGCGTCGGCTTCCTGATCTCCAAGGACGGCGGCGCGACGTGGGCCCTGCTCGACAGCACCACGAACGTCGACAGCTCCGGCAATCCGCTCGCCTTGGACTCGCCGCTCCGCGATCGGAATTTTGTGGGCGCGACGTCGTTCAAGGTCGTGGTCGACCCCGTCGCCACGGTGAACGGCGGCGTCATCATCTACGCCGCGCTCAGCGGCCGCAACGGCGGCCTCTGGCGGAGTGTCGACACCGGCGCCCACTGGCAGCTCATGCGGGCGGGCAACGCCACGGACGTGGTCCTCGATCCGTCCAGCGCCACCGGCGGCGACGGCAACCTCCAGGTTGTTTACGCCGCCTTCCAGGGCGACGGCGTCTACCTCAGCCCGAACCGCGGCCAGACCTGGAACCAGATGACCGGCGGCGTGGGAAACCCGCTGATCTACGACCTCTTCGACAACACCAACGTCGCCGTCGCCGCCGGCCAGACGCCCAACGGCGCCCATGGTCGAATCGTCCTGGCCAAGCCCTTCTTGACCAACAGCGCGGTGCAGAACCAGCTCTACGCCGGTTGGCTGTACGCTGCGGTCTCGAACGCCGACGGCAGCTTCTTCGGCCTGTACATGACCAAGGACTACGGCCAGAACTGGGTCCAGGTGCGCGTCGCCACGCTGCCGCCGGCGCTCGCCTACATCCCGTCGATCCCCACCAACGACGTCTCCCGGGCCGACTACCCGCTGACCGGCGGCGCGGGCAACTACAATATCACCCTGGCCATCGACCCGACCAACCCCAACGTCGTCTACGTCGGCGGCATTTATGGCGAGGGGCGCGGCACCGGCATGATCCGGGTCGACGCGACCAAGGTCTGGGACGCCCACAACCTGACGCTGTTCTCCGACATCGCCAAGGACGGAGCCATCGACCTGTCGTCGACCGGCCCCGTCGCCATCGGCCCCATCGCGTCCGGCTATTTCACCCAGGGCGACTACCTGAACTACATCCGCGATCCGAACGATCCGTTCAACTCTTCGACCACCCTGTACGTCTCCAACTTGACCCAGTTCGCCAACAACGGCTTCGGCGTCACCTGGACTCCGTTCGACGCGCCGACCAATGACGTCCTTGACTACCACCGGCTGTTCACGATGGTCGACCCGGTCACCGGCTTGCCTCGGCTCATCTTCGGGACCGGCCAGGGGATCTGGTCGGTGCTCGACGACAACGGCGTTCAGCTCGTCGGGTCGAGCGTCGGCACCCAGCCGACCCCCGGCGCGAGCCGCAACGGCAACCTCCAGATCACCCAGTTCTACTACGGCTCCGCTCAGCCCACCAACACAGCCGTGGCGGCGAGCTACGACAAGTCCCTCTTCTACGGCGGCTCGTTCGGCAACAGCTCGCCGTCGTCCACCGGGAACGGGCTGAACACCGGGAATCTCGGATGGTACCAGACCGCGAGTCCGTTCGGAGCGGGCACCTACTCCTATCAGTCGGCCACCGACCAGCAGGGCTACGGCACGGTCTTCCAGAGCTATACGCCGGGTTCGATGGGAGTGGGCTTCGGCACCACCTTCTTCCGGGTGAACCACGTCAGCCGGACGTTTGGGCTGTTCCAGCAGAGCGGCGGCGGCGACGTCCCCGATCCGCAGTGGCCCGCCGGCCAGGCCGCCCCGTTCACCGTCAACCCTCTCAGCGGCAATCAGTTGATGATCAGCTCGGCGGTGGGCCGGATCTTCTCCACCGAGAACCAGGGCGTGACCTGGTTCGAGATCGGCGGCCCCGCCGTCTTCGGCAACCCGGGGGCCTTCAGCCAGGCTCTGGCCTACGGGGCTCCCGACCCGGGTGCGCCGGGGGGCATCGGCAACCTCGGCAACTTCATGTACGTCGGCACGAACACCGGCCAGGTCTACATCACCCGGACGGCCGGCGGCGGCGACGGATCCAACTGGTTCAACGTCTCGCTTGGACTTGACGGCTCGTCGGTCAAGCAGATCGTCACCAACCCGATCCGCGGCACCCACTCGGCCTTTGCGATCACGACCACGGGCGTCTTCTTCCTCAAGGATTCGGTCCTGCTGTCGCAGAATCCGACCAACCAGGCGTACGCCTGGGTCAACATCACCGGCAACCTCCGCAACCTCACGTATACGATCTTCGGCCAGTCCTACAACCAGAATACGGACCCCAATGCGATCAAGCTCAGCCAGTCGCTCTTCTTGAACGCGATCGCCGCCGACTGGCGGTACACGATCCCCAACTCCACGTCCGACCTCGCCGGGCCGGGCTACCACCCCGTGCTCTACGTGTCCGGCGACTCCGGCGTGTTCCGGTCGCTTGACGACGGCCAGACCTGGACCTTGTTCCCCGACCAGTCGGTCGACGGCGCTCTGGCGCAGGGGGGCTACCTGCCCCGCACCAACATCACCGACCTCGACCTGTCGCTGGGCGCCATCAATCCGGCCACGGGGATGCCCAATCTCCTGGGCCCCTTGGATCCCTACAACCCGACGGCCGCGAGCGACCCGGGCGTGCTTCTGGCGTCGACCTTCGGACGGGGCTCGTTCGCGATCAAGACGTCTCCCCTGGTGCTGCCCGGCACCGTGAAAGTGAACCCCGCCGACGTCAACGGGATCGCCGCCGACGGCACCCCGCTGGTCCAGACCTCGGTGTTCCGGGTCCTCGGCCTCAGCTCGTTCACGGGCTTCAACAACGCGACCCGGATCACGATCTTCGACGTCACCGACAACAAGATCATCGGCGGCTTCGACCCCAGCAAGCCGTCCACGAACGCCGCGATCAACTGGACCGACAGCTTCGGCAACTTCACCATCAAGGTGAACGCCGGGGCGATCCCCAGCAACGGCTTGAAGGTGCTCCAGATCTACGCCACCGACGACACCGGCGCGACGGGCAACCTGATCACACTCACGATCACCCTCAATGCGTCGGATCTCGGCTCGTCGGCCGTCCCCGCCGATCCCACGCTCGGCCTCTACGGCCCCGACAACACGGGCATCGTGCCGGCCCAGAACTACACCAACAAGCCGCAGCCGCGGTTCGTCGGCGTCACTTCCGCCGGGGCGACGGTCGAGCTTCTTTACAAGGACGGCAACGGCAATTTCGTGTCGTTCAACCCCCCCGTCGTCACCACCTCCGCCGCCGACGGCAGCTTCACCCTGCAATTCCCCAACCTGGGCGTGCAGGGGACCTTCACGGTCAAGGCCAAGGCCTCGAACGCGGCGGGGCCAGCCAAGAACCTGAGCAACGGCGTCGTCTTCACCATCAAGACGACCGGACCCACCGCCCCGCCGACCCTGCTGCTCAACCCGTACTACGACTCGGGGATCGTGGGCGACAACGTCACCAACGTCCGCAAGCCGGTATTCACCGGCACGATCGGAGCGGCCAACGCCGGGTCGATCATCCGGATCTACGCCGCCCAAAACGGCGCTCCTTCCGGCTCGATCCTGGCCCAGACGACCGCCGACTCCTCCGGCAATTTCTCGGTCCAGTTGCCGCTCTCTCTCTCTGACGGAGCGATTCAGCTCGTCGCCACCGCAGTCGACGCCGCCGGCAACCCGGCTCCCGGCGCCAGCTCGGGGCTCGCCGTGACCATCGTCTCCGTGGCCCTCGACTACAGCGGCAACCCGATCGACTACAACACCGGCCTCAACCTGCCGCTGCCCCCCGCGCCGGTCTACGCTCAGTCCGAAACCGGCCTCTTCTTCCGCAACTCGACCAGTGGCTTCGGCCAGTGGTACACCATTTACACGCCGCCGTCGTTCGTCCCCTCGTGGTTCCCCAATGGGATCGCGCTGGGCTCGGCGGGCGACATCCCGCTCACCGGCGACTTCGACGGCGACGGCAAGGCCGACCTGGCGACGTTCAACCGGACCACCGCCACCTGGGTGCTCTACAAGTCGTCCCAGAGCGGCTCGGCGTTCCAGTTCGGGACCGCCGGCTCCAGCCTGCCGATCGTCGGCAACTTCGACGGCCCGGGCGCCACGCAGTACGGGGTCTTCGACGTCGTCAACGGGGTCGGCGTGTGGACCCTGACCACGCCCAGCAGCGGCATCCGCCAGTACGGCTTCGGCACGACGGGCGACGTTCCGCTCACCGGCGACTTCGACGGCGTCGGCCGGGACCAGCTCGCGGTCTATCGGCCGAGCACCGGCCAGTTCATCGTCTTCGTGCCCGCCAGCGGCAACCAGCCGGCCAGCACTCACGTGGTCGCCACGATGCAGCCCAATATGATCCCGGTCCCGGGGCGGTACGACGACCTGTACTATTTCAACAACCACCTTCCCTACAAGACCGAGGCCGCGGTCTACGACCCGAACTCGGGCGCTTTCACGATCGCCCGGCCCGCCGGGGCGTACTTCCCGACTCAGGCCGTCTTCCAGCCCGGCGACATCCCCGTGCCCGCCGACTACGCGGGGGTCGGCTGGACCATCCCGGGCGTCTACCGTCCGAGCACCGGGCAGTACCTCGTGAAGTACGACCAGTCGGCGGTCAACGGGGCCGATTCCCAGGTCTCCAACTTCTCGGGCGCCGTGGGGCTTCCGGTGGTTCCGATCGGCGCCCCCCTCGCGTACCGGATGCCGGGGAGCGCCAGTCTGACGGTCATGGCGGCTCCGACGGCCTCGGCCTCGACAGCCTCGGCGACGACCACCACCGTCGCGGCGGCGGTGCTCGCCGATCAGACGCCGCCGGCCCCCGCCGCGCCGGACCAGACTCAGACCCAGACGACCTCGGCCCCGGCGGCTTCCCCGGCGGTCGTCCCGTCGCTCACCTACGCCTCGATCAACGCCGCCGGAACCCGGCAGCCCTGGTTCACCGGCTCGGCCGCGCCGGGGATCGTCGTCGACTTCTTCCTGAGCGGGAAGGGAGTCGTCGGCAACAAGAAGGTCGGGTCGGCTAATGTTGATGCGAACGGCTATTTCTACTTCCAGCTCCCCAGCGGGGCCCAGAACGGCGTGTACACGCTGCTGGTCAAGGCCCGCGGTGCCGACGGCTCCTCGACGCCGATCGCCTCCACGACGTTCCAGGTCGCGCCCCTGACGGCCAGGACGTCGATCAAGAAGGCGCCCATGAAGGTGAACCTCGGCCACGCCGCCAAGCCGACGACCCTGGCCAGGCCCAAGACCGCCGCGATCGCACCGCGGTCCGCGGCTCCGGCGCAGAGGCTCGTCGTCGCCAAGGCGGCGCCCGCCGCGGCTGTGACCACCAACGTCTTCGATCAGGCGATCCAGAACCTTCACAAGAACCGCCTGACCATGCGGAACGAGTCCTGAGCCTACGAGGCCCTGGATTCGACGACCGAACCTTCAAAACCTGGGCCCGGGGGACGCTTCAACAGCCCCCCCGGGCCTTTCTCGTTCCCCGCCGCGGCTCTCGGCCTTGAGGGCTCCACGGGCTCGGCCCGCCCGCCTCCGACCACCGCCGTTCGAGGTCGCGGAGAATGGCTTCGATCGCGCGTCGACGGTTCATCGAATTGCGCCGTAATCACGATTTCATTATCGACTTGCGTCGAATCCGATTTGGCTTCGTTCGGTGCTTTTTTCGATGCCGCGTGTTCCGCGCGGCCGGCGTCCTTGCGGAGCTTCGACAGCGCGTCGATGGTTCGCAGGAGTTCGCGGGTCCGCGCGGTCTGGAACCGTCGCAGCCGCTCGGCGGCGTCGCTGGCGCAGAACGAAGCTTGCTCGGCCAGTTCGAGCGCGTCGTCTCCCTCGATCTCCTCGACGTCGACGAGCAGCTCTTCGAGCCGTTCGATTTCGCGGTCGGCGATCGACCGCAGGAAGGCGACGCCCGCTTCGAGGCTCTCGGGCCTCGGCACGATCTCCCGCCAGTCGCGCCAGGCGCTGAAGGCGGGGTCTTCGTAGGGCGTCACCTCCTGCATGTGCTTCCAGAACCGGGTTCCCCATAGGGGCTCGATCACTTCCCAGGCCAGGAACAGCTCGTTCAGCTCGGGGTCGTCGATCGCGTTGATGGGCTGTTTGCCCAGCAGCCGGACGAACTTGAACTGGTCGAGGAACGTCCAGAGTTCGTCCGAGATGATCAGGCAGCGCATTTCGATCCAGCGGTCGAGCAGCCAGCGAACCCCCTCGCGTTCGATCGCGTTGGTCGGCTGGTAGTCGTCGACCCACTCCTGAATCCGCGATGCGAGTTCGGCCGGGTCTTCCTGCGGCAGGACGGGGTTG